>NZ_CABSXI010000006.1:0-62765 GCF_902481605.1 uncultured Oribacterium sp.
TATATTTACAGCTTCTTTTGTTAGAAGGGAGTATCGCAAGCCTGCGGTACTCCCTAGTACTTTGTTAAACCGACATTCAAACCGACATTCAAACCGACATTCAAACCGACATTTTGATGTCGCTTACTAGCCTCGATTGATCCATAACTCCGATAGAAAGATTAATTTTTTTGAGATATTGACGATGCTCTCGGCTTTAGAGCTGGCGGATTTTTTGAATGGACAAGTTATTTACCATTTACATTCATCATTACTACCATTAAACTCTTTCAAAAGTTCAAATTCTTCACTTGTTTGAAAGCTTTTATGGTTTTATGGTTTGCTCCATCGCAGCATTGACATATACACTTGAAAAAGGAGAAGTTATGGAATTAAATTATATTGAGCCACCAAGCATTGGTGAAATCCTTCGAGAAGAATTTATGGAGCCGATGGAACTAAGCGCCTATGGCATTGCACAAGCAATTCATGTTCCTGTTTCCAGAATCCAAGACATTCTGCATAATAGACGAAAAATCACGATTGATACCTCTCTCCGGCTCGCAAAGCTATTCGGTGTTTCGGATGAATATTTCATCAATATGCAGAATGATATCGATATTCGAATGCAGAAAAGAAAGCTTGATCTCGAACTACAACAAATTAAAACAATACAATATGCATAATGGTACTATACAAGAGAATTGTAGAAAAAATGTAGCAGGCTCAGACTACCCCTCTTTCTGACCATTATTGCATACAACATAATTTTTATATTTACAGCTTCTTTTGTTAGAAGGGAGTATCGCAAGCCTGCGGTACTCCCTTGTTCTTTCCATTCTCTACCTTTATAATAGAGAAAAACATTTTATGAAAATGTACATTTACACAAAAATATAAAACAGGAGAAGCCTATGGAAGTGCAAAGACCTAGATATCTAAAGCGTTTAATCGATAAAAAGAATAATGGAAGGGTAAAAATCATCACCGGCCTTCGGCGATGTGGAAAGTCATACCTGTTATTCACGCTATATAAAAAATATTTGCTCAGTCTTGGCATCAAAGAGGAGCAAATCATTACCATAGCTTTGGATGAGCTTCGCAACATGCAGTATAGAAATCCCCTTACATTGGATGCTTACCTTCGGGAGCGCATGCAACCGGAACAAAACTACTATATCTTTATTGACGAAATTCAATTTGTGGAAGAAGTAGAGAATCCTTATATCAAAAACAGTGAAAATAAAATTGGCTTTGTAGACCTTGTTTTAGGCCTGATGAAACTTCCCAATGCGGATATTTACATTACCGGCAGCAATTCAAAGATGTTGTCCTCTGATGTTCTGACTCAGTTTCGGGACAGAGGTGATGAAATTCGGGTATATCCCTTTTCCTTTGCAGAGTTTTCCTCCTGCTATGAGGGAGATCCCAGACTGGCTTTCGAAGAATATTGTCTATATGGCGGGATGCCTACCGTCCTTAGCAGGAAAACGCCGGAAGAAAAAAGCGAATATCTGAAAAATCTCTTTCAGAATACCTATATTAAAGATGTGATGGAGAGGAACCGTATTGGCAAAGAAGCCTTTATTCTGGAAGATTTACTGGATATTGTTTCCTCTTCCATTGGCTCCCTTACCAATCCAAGAAAGCTGGAAAATACTTTTCAATCGGAAAAAAATATCAAAATCTCTCAGCTAACCATCAGCACTTATTTGGATTATTTTATTGATGCCTTTTTGATGGAAAAAGCCAGAAGATTTGAAGTGAAAGGGAAAAAATACATTTCTTCACCCTACAAATATTATTTTTCCGACACCGGTCTCAGAAATGCCAGACTGAATTTTAGACAAAACGAAATGACGCACATTATGGAAAATGTCATTTACAACGAACTCCGTATGCGTGGCTTAAATGTGGACGTGGGCGTAGTGGAGCAAAACTATAAAAATGAAGAAGGCAAAAGAGCACGGAAAAATCTGGAAATTGATTTTATAGTGAATCGAGGAAGTAATAAATATTATATTCAGTCAGCCTTACATGTAGACAGTCCGGAGAAAAGAGCACAGGAAACAGCCTCCTTAAAGCATTCCGGAGATTTCTTTAGAAAAATAGTCGTTGTAAAAGACTATATCCTCCCAAAGCATGATGAAGACGGGATTCTTTACCTTGGCGTAGAGCAGTTTTTGTTGGATGAAGGAGCTATAGATTTATAGAAGGAGAACTTATGCCAACTGAAAGTATAACAAAGAGTTTTATAGTATCAGGGAAAGAGCAGGTCGAAAAATTTGCTAATGCTATAGAAGAATCATACCAGGAGTCTTTGACAAGAAAAAAGGACTCTTCTTTACGTATTACACATCTTCGGGATGCAGCCGAAGTGAAGGAATTTTTGGAAAAAAGAGGCTATAAAAAATCAAAGTAATAAAAAGATTTTAGACAATATAGGCTTGAAGAGAGCTTATCTTAGCCCGTTGAAACTTACTGAAATTCTGAGAACTGAAGGACTGTATAAACAATGAGTGGAAGCGATTGCAGTATGGGGCTGTAATAGGGACAATCTGAGCCCGTAAGTATATGAAGACAGCCTGCGTAGCGAAAGACTGTAGAACTTGATGAGTCAAAGCGACTGATGCAGTATGGACATGAAAGAGGGCAATCTGAGCCCGTCAGTACTTACTGAAAGCGAGCTAAAGCGAAGCTTGAAGTTAGTACTGCTACGAAGGCGAAGTTAGCGGGAGCGTGCCCGATTTCATGCCTATACTGCATCGGAGCTTATTCTTAAATATTCACAGTCCCTCATTACGAAGGTGAGGTTAGCGAGAGCCCGCCCGATTTCATTCCCATACTGCATTGGAGCGAACACTTTTGATGGTTACAGTCCCCTTTACGCTACAAAGAAATACCTCTCCAGCATCAAACACAAAGCATGATAAATCGGCAGATGCAGCTCCTGAATCTGATACGTCTCACTGGACGGCGCAATCAAAGAAAGGTCCGCAATCGCTCTGCCCTTTCCCCCGTCCTTTCCTGTCAGTAAAATGCTGGGGATGCCCATAGCCTTGGCAAGCTTTAGCGCATAAGAAACATTTTTGGCATTTCCGGAAGTGCTGATACAAAAGAGCAGATCCTCCGGCTTGCCGTAACCAAGGAGACACTGGGCATAAAATAAAGTTTCGTCCTGGTCATTGCTAAAGGCAGTGTGCAGGGCGGTTTGACTGCTGAAGGAAATGGCAGGCAGTCCCTGCTCCAAATGCTTTTCGAAGTAAGAGGCCTCCTCTTCTCCGAAGAGCTTTTTTACGTTGGACAGAAGTTCAGGCGCCAAAGGACGCTTACTGCAAAAGGCCTTCATCAACTCGCCTACGATATGATCCGTATCTGCGGAGCTGCCCCCGTTACCGCATAACAGAAGCTTGCCTCCCTTATCGTAGCTATCCCGCATCATGGTAAAAGCCTGCCAGATATTCTCTTCGATTCCGGAAAGTACCGGGTAACGCTGTATCAGGAGAGTCAATTCCTCCCTCGCCTGTTCTTCTTTTTTGTTCTTTATTTCTATAGCCATTGCTTCATCCTCCTTTATGCTTTGGAATTTCTCAAATTCCAATCCTCATTGTAGCGTATTTTTCATTTCCAGTCTTTTCTTCTTTCTGATTTTTTGCCTATTTTTTGGAAAAAAAAGAAAAAGGAGCAAAAGTGGAAAAGAAGTTCTTGCAATCTTGTATACAAAGTAATAGAATCACTTGTAAGGATAACCTTACAAAAAGAATAAAGCTTCTCAAAAAATATAAGTAAAATACTAAACTTGATAAATAATACTGATTTTTGTATTCGAGGAGTAGTAATGGAGAAGCAACAGTTAGAAAGTAGCAATTAAAAAGTAGCAATCAAGAAATAACCATCAAGAAACAGCAATACGAAAAGGAAAGGAAAAACAACAATGAACAAGAAAGTCTCTTACGGAAAGCTCATATTCCAACGACTCCTAGGCTTGGTTCTGGTGACCGCCCTCTCCGCAGGTTGTGGAGCAGCCATGGAAAGCCAATCCGGAAGTCCATCCAAAAACCAATCCACCAATAAAGCGGAAGATCATTCTACAGAAGCAAAGTCCCCGGAAGCAAAGTCTCCTGATGCAAACTCGACAGACGAAAAATCCAAAGACGCAAGCTCCACCGGCGCAAAGGATAAGCTCAAGCTCTGCGTCACCACCAGCTTCTTGGAGGATATGGCGGAGGTGCTGGGAGGAGACAGCGTAGAAATCAGCTGTATTATCCCAAGAGGAGAGGATCCCCACACCTATGAGGCGAAGCCCGAGGACTTAAAGAAGATGCAGAGTGCCCAGGTGCTTTTCTACCACGGCTTACATTTTGAGGGGAAAATGCAGGATGCCCTGAAGGCACAGGGGGGCGTCATGGTTTCCAAGGATTTCCCGGAGGATAAGGTCATTCAGGCCTTCCAAGGAGAAGATGTGCCGGATCCCCATTTTTGGTTTGACCAAGACCTGTATGCACAGGCAGTCTCCACCATGGCGGCAACTTTGGAAGAAAAGCTTCCGGAGGAAAAATCTATTATCGAAGAAAGAAAAGAAGCCTATCAGAAGGAGCTGGAAGAGCTGAAAGCATATACCAAGAAAAGACTTGAGGAAATTCCCAAGGAAAGTCGAGTCTTGCTTACCCCCCACGATGCCTTCCAGTATTTTTCCAGAGCCTACGGTATAGAAGTGAAAGCGCCCCAGGGGGTAAGCACGGACGGCGAAGTGTCCGCTTATGACATGGCGGAAACCGCGCAATTTATCGTAGACCATAAGATTAAAGCCATTTTCACGGAATCCACTACCGACCCCCAGCGCATGAAGAAGCTCCAGGAATCCTGCAAGGAAAAGGGCTTTTCCGTAGAGGTGGTGGAAGGAGAAAAGGAAGGAGAGGGCGGACTCTTTAGCGACTCCCTGGGACTCCGAGGAGAGGCGGGAGACACGTACCTCACTATGGTACGCTACAACGTAGACCTGATTGTAGACCACCTGAAATAGAAGGAGAAGAGGATGGATGCAGAGAACTTTTCCTTGGCGCAATTCTCCCACGCAAATGCCGGCAGTCAAGCCGTGCTTACGAACACGTCTGTGATGCCCTCCGCCATTTCCTGTCAGGGACTTTCCGTCTCCTACGGGGAAAAAGAAGTGCTGTCCCGACTTTCCGTAGAGATTCCGGAAGGAAGCATGACCGCCATTATCGGGCCCAACGGCGCCGGAAAAAGTACTTGGATGAAGGCGGTGCTGGGGCTTCTTCCGAAAAATGCCGGAACCGTCCGCATTTTCGGAGAAGAAGGGAAAAAAGCGAAAAATTACCTTTCCTATATTCCGCAAAGCACCAAGGTAAATTGGGACTTTCCCATCACTGTGGAAGAGGTGGTAGAGATGGCGTCCTACAAAAAACGAGGCTGGTTTCTTCCTATTAGAAACGAGGATCGGGAGAAAAGAGACAAGGCACTGGAGGAAATGGGCTTAACAGAACTACGAAAACGGCAGATTAGCCAACTTTCCGGAGGGCAGAAGCAGAAGGTTTTCCTGGCGAGAGCTCTGGCGGAAGAAGCCAAACTCTTCCTCTTAGATGAGCCCTTCGCCGCAATTGACCAAAAAAGCGAACGAAGCATCACGGAAAAGCTGAAGGAATTCAAGAAAATGGGAAAGACCATCCTCTGCATCCACCACGATCTGAGCCGTTTGCAGGAGAACTTTGATTATATCCTGTGGATTAAGGCGGGAAGCTACGGCTTCGGAAGAGCTGAAGAGGTATTGAGCCCTGAAAACGTAGAAGCCATTTTTTCATACTAAACCATGTTTGCATAAGAAAATTGCTATTTCTCCATAAGAGGCTTGCTCTATAAATGAGATTTCCCGATACAGCAAGCTTCCCCATAGAAAGCGAAAGCCTATGTTCTTTTTATCCTATGATTTCTTTGTGATTGCCCTCCCCCTGGGGGTGCTGGCCCTCAGTGCTGCTCTCGTCGGAGGAATTCTTCTCTATAAAAAGCAAAGCCTGCTGGGAGATGCTCTGGGACACGGAACCTATCCCGGAGTGATTCTGGCCTATATGCTCTTTGCCACCAAGTCCCCTAAGATTCTTGCCCTGGGCGCTGCATTTACAGCCTTTTGTACTCTCCGCATTATCCAAAGCCTCACGAAGGAAGAGCAGGGAATGCGGGGAGAAAGCGCTCTGGCGCTAAGCCTAAGCGGAATGTTCGGACTGGGAATGGTTTTAAAAACTGTAATCACGGGAAATCCCCACTTTGCCAAAGCCTCCCAATCCGGCCTGAAAAGCTTTCTCTTCGGCTCCGCAGCCTTCCTGCAAAAGGAAGACTTTGTTCTGATTCTCTTCTGGAGCTTGTTTAGTCTAAGTCTTTTCTTCTTATTTAGAAGGGCATTTTGTTTGTATTGCTTTGATCCGGAATATGGAGAATTTCTGGGGGTGGAGGAGAGGAAAATGCATATCCTGCTCCGGTTTCTTCTGATTCCCCTCCTTGCCCTGGGCATCAAAATGCTGGGGGTGCTTCTGATGGCATCCTTTTTGGTTCTGCCAATGCTTTTTGCCAGAGAGCTGTCCGGAAGGCGAAACGTCATTTTCCTGCTGGCGGGACTGCTATCCCTATTCTATTCCCTATTGGGAACAGGCCTAAGCCTAAGCCAAAAAGGCTTTTCCACCGGAGCCGGCATCATCGTACTGATGGGAGGAAGCCTTATGCTACTGCTTATCCTGAAAGAGCTCCGTGCCGGAATCCAAAGCTTAGGTCACAAAACATCGTCATGAAACTACTGAAAAGTTTCTTTCTGAAACCACTGAAAAGTTTCTTCCCATAAGAAAGGAGTGCCATGCCGGAAATCTGTCTGGTCTTTCTTCTCTGCGCTATAGCCACAGGCATGCTCAGTCCCTATGTCTATTATAGAAATTGCAGTATGTCCATAGATGCCCTGTCCCACACCTCTCTATTGGGGATCGTCCTAAGCTTTAGCCTCATCAAAGACCTGTCCTCCCCCCTGCTGATTTTGGGCACAGGGGTTTTCGCCCTCTTCACCTTCTATTGTATAGAATTGCTACAGGAAAAGCTTCGTTGGAAAAGAGAGGAGAGTCTGGGCTTTCTCTTCCCCTTCTTCTTTGCTCTGGGCATACTTCTTTTAAGCCTATATTACCGAAACGTCCATTTGGACACGGATATGGTGCTGATGGGAAATCCCTTCCTGATACCCTTCCAAAGAACTCTGGGGATGCCTGTCGCTTTTTGGAAAATGCTATTCTGCCTGGTCTTAAACACCGCCTTTCTGCTGATTAGCTACCGTCCCATGAAGAAGCTGCTTTTTGAAGGAGAGGAGGCGGGGCAAATGTCAAAAAGTCAAAGACATCTTCATTATGCCCTGCTCTTTTGCATCGTCATCACAAGCATATCCTCCTTTGATACGGTGGGAGGAATCCTGACCATTTCCCTCTTTGTAGCCCCCATTGCCGTGGCAAGACTATACAGCAGGAATCTGCGGGAATGTATTCTCTATAGCATAGCCTTTGCTCTGCTACACGCTATAGTGGCGTTAATACTATCCTTCCGCTTCAACATCTCTCTATCCGGATGCTGCGCCTTTGTCGGTATGCTGGACGGGTTGATACAAAATGAATGGAAGAAGGCGCATCGAAAAGGAGCTGCCATTCCTGTAAAAGCCGGGTGATTTTATATAGAGGAAGGCAGCCATAGTCTATTTTCACAAAGCAAAAAACTTGCAATTTAAGAATATTGCTTAAATAAGAGGCGTGAAAATATTAAAATGAGGAATAATGACGGAAACGCTTGCGTTTTATTTAGAAAGGGTTTATATTCCCTGTAATGGAGAAGAAAAAAATTGAATAATTGCGACTATGCAACACAGAAAAAGAAAGGAAGAGGTCTGTAGTAAGAGTCTATACAGGAGGCCAGATGACACAGAACCGGGAGGACTATATCAAAGCGGTTTTTAAGATTGCTGAACGCGAAGGAGAGGTCAGTAATCAGAGAATTGCGGATAGTTTAGGAGTTTCCAGGGCATCAGCATCAGAGATGGTGAAGAAACTGATTCAAGAAGGTTTTGTAGTAGCAGAGGGGAGACAGCTATCCTTGAGCGCAGAGGGAGAGCGGATCGCCAAACGCATTTTAAGCAGACACCGTTTGTGGGAAAGCTTTTTGATGACCAAGCTTCAATATGAAGAAGCGGAAGTCCACGAACAGGCGGAGCAGCTGGAGCACATCAGCGATGAGAAGCTGATAGAACGTTTGAACGCATATTTACATTTTCCGAAGACCTGTCCCCATGGGGCAATCATCTATGAAAATGAAGACAAGGCGTAAGAACTCTTTTTTGTGCGCATAAATATAGGGAGAAAGGACTTCTTCCGAATATTTTGCGCGAAAATAAAGCTGAGAAGAAAAAGAAACAAGAAAAAACTAAAAAAATATTAAGAAATATTGCACAGAAAATCGAAGGAACGAGAAGATATTTAAAGCATTTTGAATAGGCGAAAAATGGGATAAAACGGGAAAAACCCTTTTCATGACATTTAAAGGGCCTTTCGCGCAAAGTCTATTGAAATAAAAACTGCTTTTGCTAGTATACGGGATACAGAGAAGGAACGCCCGCAACATCGAGCCTGAACTGTACTGAGTAAGAATAAGGAAAGAAGATTCTAAAGAAAGTAGAAAAGCAATCTTAAAGGAAACTTCCGGAAAGTCTAAGAAAGCCTGAGAACTTTTCGAAAGTCTGAAAGAAAGCTTTCGGATTCTTTCAAAGGATTGTAAACCCAACAGTACGAAAAAGGTGGTCGATGGCATGAAGAATTATCGTAGAAATAATTATATAGGGAAGATGAAGAAGGGATTCAAGCAGAAATTATCCTTGCTGATGATTGCTTGTCTTTTGTTCACCGGCTATCGTGGACTTACCATTTCCGGACGAGCAGATTCCTCTCACACCGAACAGAATAACGAAATCGAAGTAAGCGGAACCCAGGTAAAGGTACAGCTCCTTGGCGCGGATCTTCGGAGAGCGGCTACAGAAGCTATCCTGAAGGGCGAGAAAGTAGGAAAGAGCAACCTTCGTTCCTACAGCAAGGATCAGGAACTGGCGACAGAGTTTGAAGAGTACTTTGACGGAGAGAAAGAGATTTACAACATTCCTCTGAACAGTATTGCTGAGAATCTGGAAGAAAGCCTGAACGCTGAAGAAGCCGGCTTACAGATTTATGTAGAAAGAGATGCGAAGGACTTAGATAGACTGGTTCGTAAGGAAAGTAAAGAAAGCTTACTGCTCTACAGCAAGGAAAGTGCAGTGGCAGGACTTCTTCCTAAGAAAGAAGAAGCAACAACGGTTTCCTTAACAGAAGAAGAGAAAGCATCTGACAGTAACCTTGAAAGAAACACAGAGTTAACCGGAAGTGAGCTCATCACCTTTGTGTATGAGAACAAGTCTACAGAAAGAATGACCTTCCAGCTCTCTGTTGATGGTAATAAATATCCGAAAGTAACCGTAGCTTCCAAGACAAGCCTGTTCAAGCAGTTCTTGGGCGATGCCAAGAAAGCACAGGCAGAAGCTAAGAATGCCAAGGCTACAGAAGCTAAGGCTGAAAGCACAGAAGCACAGACTGTAGAAGCTTCCAAAGCAGAAGAGAGTTCTACCGAAGCTAAGCAGGAAGTGGCAGAAAGCAAAGCAACAGCAGAAACTAAAGCTACAGAAGAAAGCAAGGCTTCCGAGGAAGCGCGTAAGGATGATTCAGAAGTAGCAATCGTAAGTACCGCTGCAGAAGCAGTAGCGGAATCCACTGAAGCTAAGGCTGAGGTGAAGACAGAAGCTTCCGAGGAAGCAACAGAAGCTAGAGTAGAAGCTACTGAAGCGGAAGTTAAAGAAGCTGCAGCTAAAGCCGAGACAGCTCAGGCTGAAAAGGCAACAGAAGCACAGAAAGCAGTTGTAGAAGACAGTAGTCTTCTGAAAGATATCACAGAGCACAGTGAAGAAATCCTTTCTGAATTACAATCTATTCGTTTTACCCAGTACAGCTTGAACGAACTTGGCAGAAAGAGCCAGAACGTAGAAATCGAAGGATTCGGTAACGTACAGGTATTCTACGACGAAGCGGCATTTGACGGCGACGTAGTATTAGAAGCAAAGCGTCTCTTCAAGCCGGAAGAAGAAGCAGAAGGTGAAAAGCTTTCCGAAGAGCAGGTTAAAGTTCTGAAAGAGCATTCCATCTACGACGATGCAGCTAGCTTGGATATCCGCTTTGTGGATAAGAAAGACAGCGCTGTAGAAGTAGAGCCAAAGTCTCCGGTATCGGTTAGAATCAGTATTGATAAGAAGGCTTTACCAGCAGATGTGTCTTCTGATGAAATCTCCATTCATCATTTGGTGGAAAATGATGAAACAAAAGCCATTGAAAAAGTTGAAGTAGTGGTTCAGTCCTTAAAGGCTAAAAATGAAGAGGCTACAGAACTTAATGAAACTACAGAACCTTTGGTAAAAGAAGAAAATAAAGAAGAAACAATCACTAAAGAGTTTGTTGTGGATTCTTTCTCTCTATATCAGATTAACTGGAATGACAGCGCTGTACAGTATTGCCCACCAATTATATTCCATTATGTGGATAAGAACTTTAATGAAATTGGGCCAACGGTTAGGACAGTAAAAACGTATAAAACAGGGCTGGAAAAGTATATTAAAAAAGAGGGATCAGATCCAAAAACTTGGCAGTTGGAAGTGCCTGGTGATGCTCAAGGTGATATTAATATCTTTGATAAAAGCAATAAATCAGGAGAGGCGTATAAAACATTCAACGGATATGATTTTCTGGCTGCTTATCCATATAGACCAGGCTTAGATAATCTTGATAAAATAGTTAATGGGCACACTAACGATTATTTCGATATTAATTATAAATATAATCAAGACGCTAATACAAAATATAACGGAAATTTCCGCAGTGGGATAAGTAAGATTGATAACTTGGGTTATATCATTGATGGGCAAAGATATGTTTGGTACACACTGAGAAAAGGAACAGGTCATTACGAAAAGAATTGCGCATATGAATTTTATTTTGTCTATGACTTAGAAAATAAAACGGGACAAACTATTCAGGATGAGCATGAAGAAAGTAATGAAAAGTACATTACCAACAATCTAGATGGAACCTATGACTTAACTTTAACGGCTAAGACAAGCTATAAAAACAAAGAAAAGTTGGATGTTGTATTCCTTGTAGATACTACAAGAAGTATGAATTTACCATTCGGCACAGAGAATGGCTTGGCTCGATATACAAGTAATGATTATGAGACCACAGGAAATAGCCGTAAAGCTAAAGTTAATGAGCAAATCAATAAGTTAGTAGATAGCCTCTCCCAAAATGAAAACTACGATCTGCAATATGCGCTTGTAGGATTCGGAGGAAATAGAACAGTAAATGTAGCGGATAACCGATTTGTATATAATAATGTTTCGGTTATGGATGCGAACGGAAATGAAATTAAGAAATACAGCGTTCCTATTATTGGAGAGAATGATCTTACAATTGAAGATACTCCTTATAACGATGCTGAAATTTATGGTTATACAAAAAATGCAGCGGAGTTTAAACAGAGACTGAAGAGCCTGCCGGAAAATCAAGGTGAGGTAGATGGAAGAAACTACTCAGCAGGAATCATTGGACTAAGATATGTTCTTGACGGATTTGGAAAAACAGCAATAGCAAACGACAAAATTCGAGATGGCAATGCGCCTAGATCTGATGCCAAGAAGATATACATTATGATATCTGATGGAGATCCTACTTATAGCTATACAGCTACAGACGGTCTTTATGATGATACAATCATGAGATTCAAGTTTGGAAATGATAGATTCCAATACGAAAAGAACTTAGCAAAAGGCTATACTTATGGAAATGGTAGAGATTTCAGTAGAGTGGGCCTAAATCAGGCAAGAGGATATTTGGCTCAAGTAGGAGGATATTCCGCCTTCTATACAATTGGAGTTGGTAACCAGCAAAACTGGAAGCATTTGAGAGAATTAACCGAAGAGCATGGTTATGACTTAGATCCAAAGTGGGCATCAATCGGAAATAGAAAGTATATTCGTTCCGGTACACCCCTTGCAAAAGGTGCAGACGGTCAGATTTTTGATGGATCCACTCCTGATAATTTGGCAAATAGCTTTAAGCAGTTATCTGATAAGATTGCACCAAAGAAAGCAACGAACATTACTATTAAGGATACATTTAGTGAAAATGTGGACTTAGTAGCCAACACAGAACTCGTTGCAGAAATCTATAAGCTTGCTGACAACAATGTGGAAACGGTTGGAAGCGCATTGACTCCAGATGAATATCATAAGTTAAATCTAAATAAACTGGTACCTGAAAAGTCCTGGAACAAGGTAAAAAACAGGCAAGAAATAGGGTTAAAAACAGATCCTGAGGACTTTGAATTACCGGCAGGCTATGAGATTCGACTTACAGCTAAGATTAAACCAAGTAAGATTGCTTATGAAAAGCTTAGAAAAGGCGAGGCAGAAAAAAATATCGGTGAGGCAAGAACGGATTTAAATGATATTTACAAGACATACTTAAACGGTCGAAAATTTGGCCCTGATGAACAGTATGGAGCTTCAACGGATATTAAAGGCCTTTTCACTAATGATGAAGCAAAGTTTAATTATAAGTGGAGAGGACAGCCTCAAGAAAAGCGCTATAATAAGCCAATCATAAAAGTACAACAGAGAGAAATTGTTATCGAAAAGCAGATTCTTGGACTTGAAGGAAAAGCATATTTAGAGGGGCAAACTTATAAGAGTAAAGAAGGAAGCTCAAAATCAGGATTTACAAATCTTGGAATTGCAGTTTTAAGAGATATTAATTTTACGGTATATGAAGTGCAAGATGATGGAACAGAAAAAGAGTATGTTAGCTTCAAGCTTTATCAAGATGGCAACAGCGAAGATCAAAGCAAAGAAGGAATCATCAAAGTAGGCGACATTACTGTAAAGAGACATCAAGTTGTATACAATGCAGCGTATGATAGATTATCCTTAGGCTATACAATATCCGGATTAAATCCGAATAAGAAGTACAGGGTTGTGGAAACAGCTCCAAATAAGTCCTACGGATATCAAAATCAGGAACATTTATATAAGTTCATCAGTAAAGAAAATAATACTGAAGAAAAGCCATTTAAGCTAACAGAGAAATCACAGGTGGTAGTTGTAAATAATTACAACAAAGAGAAGCCTAAAAAGAAAGTTACTATTGAAAAGTTAGTGGAAAATGCGCTTAAATCTGATGGCTATGTAAGCGAGGAAGATAAGAAGAGAGACTTTGATTTTTACCTAAGGGTATATCATCCGGACACAAAAAATGCTCAAAATAAGCCGATACCCGGAAAAGCATTTAGCATACAAGAGTTGGAAGAGTTAAAGAAAACATTCCCAACTAATGTACAAAATAAATTTACGGATATTGTTGAAGTACCCCCTCAGTCAGGAGTTTATGCTCTACATTTCAAGCTTAGGAACAAGGAAAGACTGGAATTCTCATTAGATGAAGATTTGAAGTACAGTTTTTCAGAGTTGAAAGTTGAAGGATTTACACAACCTGAAGTGTACAAGAATAAAACATCAGAAACTGATTTGGATTACTGCGACTTAGTACCGGATTCTGCAGCAAAGTACTGGTTTACATGTGACAGATTAAGTGTTAAAGATCATTATTTTGTACAATTTGTTAACAAAACGACCAAGGTTCCGGTTCCAACCGGTATTGTAAGAGATATTACACCATACCTCTTCGGAATCTTTGGATTTGTAGCAATGGCAGGGGCATACCTCACCATTAGCAAAAAAAGAAGAGAAGTATAAGACTCCTCTTCAGCACATTCTCAATTAAACATTCACCCGCTTCTGCTACAGATACATCTGTTGCAGGACAGAAGTTGGAAAAGAACTTCGTAACAGAAGACCGACGAAAGGAGTTGAAATGGCGACTCCTGCGTCACTACAACAGCTGCATCTGTAGCAGAAGCGGATTGAATATTTGCCTTTAGTAACACTATCGGCAAAGAAAAAACAAATATAAGTCTTTTTTCTTAGGAAAAAGAAAGGAGGTTCAGACATGGTACGGCATGGTAAATTGGCGAGGGAACGCCCACGAAGCCGAAGGATGTATCTCGATACAACGTGAGCTGAAACTCAACAAGTCACTTTAATAATTCGAAGGGTCGCGCCTTCTAATTATAAATCACACAACGTTTCTACTATTTTTTAAAAAGGAGAACAAGATGAGAAAGAATTTAAACAAGCTTGCAACTCTGGCATTATCCGGAATGATGGTAATGTCTATGGCTGTGCCTGCATTCGCACAGGATGTAAAGTTTGAGAAGAGAGTCCACACCGATGGTAAGACTCTCGCACCAAAGACAACATTCAATTTTGAGGTTACTCCGGCTAAGAATGCAGGATCTTATACCTACACTGGATCAGACAAAAAGTCTCACACTGAGGCTACTAAGCCGGGACCTGCTAACGGTGTTACCATTACAGGTGCTGAATTTGCTCCTAAAGCTAAAAAATTCGGAGATGAGACCGGCGCAGATTATGGAATCTTCAAGTCTAATGCTAACATCCACGTTGATGAAAGCAAGTTCACTGATTTAGGATTCTACGAGTATGACATGCACGAGGTAGATGCTAAATACGAAGGTATCTACTATACAAAGTCCGAGTTTAAGATTTTCGTTTTAAAGTATTTAGATGCGCAGAATAAGGCACAATTCACTACCACTGTGGTACGTGTAAAGAGGGGGGCTGACGGAAAAATTGACAATACCAAGGTTGAAGGTATTGACAACAACTATGGTAGAGAGTTGCCACCACCCGAGAATCCAGATATTCCTCCTGTAACACCTCCAGAAAATCCAGATAATCCTTATGATACAACTCATGAAGTGACTGTAAGAAAGAAGATTTTTGGATCCTATGCTAACCACAGTGAAAAGTTCCAGTTTTATGTAACAGTAACTCCAGCAGATACAAAAGGACAAACTGGAAGTGAGTTATACAACATTAATGCGGAAGGAAACATTAAATTAAACGGAGTAGAGGCATTAACTGCGGGTGTAGAATCTGGACCGTTTGAAGTTGGTGAAAACGACGGATTTACTATTACCGGTTTAACAAAGGGTGACAAGGTAACCGTTCGAGAGGGTAATAACACCTATACAATGACCGCTGGAGCAGTTGCAGGAAAAGAAGACTTTATTAAGAATCTTGCAGTTTCCGGATTTGAAGCTAGCTTCAATGCCGTTAAGGATGATGCTGCAGTAGATATCAAGAACACTAAGGATGTTGTTACTCCTACAGGTATCGTTATGAATGTTGCTCCTTACGCTATGATGCTTGCAGTTGCCGGCGGATTAGGTGTAGTATTCATGAACCGCAAGAAGGAAGAGGAATAAATCTTTCCAACTTATAATGTTTTCAGAATATGGCGTTAACTTACCGTAGAGCATAAATTCTTCTTCTCCAAAAATAGCACGAAAGTAAGAAAACAAGATATTTTGAATCAGTATCAAAAACTCCGGGTGGCTTTGCCACCCGGAAGGGATACTGAAAACGTATGTAGATTGGTTTTTTGAAGCTTTCAAGAAACCCATGTACACACGGTGTACAGCAGGAAAAGGAGTGGAAAGGACAAAGAATGGATGTAGCAGCAAAAGCCGCTAAAGCCGGTGATAGAGTTTTATCTATGCTGGCAATTGTCCTCATGGTTATCATGTTAGCATTTGGTGGATACTCCCTTTGGGACACTTACATCACAATGTCAGGTGCATTCTTAGGAAGAGATTTACTGAAGTACAAGCCTTCAGTGGAGAATCCGGAAGAAACCAGATTAAGTCTGGAAGAGTTACTAAAAATCAATCCGGATACAAGAGGCTGGATAACCATTGACGGAACCCACATTGACTACCCCATGGTTCAGGGAAGAGACGACATGGAGTATGTGAACAAGGAGGTAACAGGAGAGTTTTCCCTTTCAGGGTCAATTTTCTTAAGCGCCTATAATAAGGCGGATTTTTCGGATCCCTATATGCTGACCTATGGACACCATATGGATAACGGAGGGATGTACGGAGATGTCATGGAGTATATTGATAAAGATTACTTCGATAAACATCTCACAGGAAATCTTTTTATGCCGGACGGCAGAGCACGCAAGATGGAGGTTTTCGCCGCTATCGAATGTGATGCTTATGACCATAATATTTATCAAGTAGACGGCAAAAAAGGGCACATTATGGAACTGGTGGAATATTTGAAAAAGCATTCCACAAACTTTAGAGATATCGGGATGAAAGAAAGTGATCAAGTCATGGCACTCTCCACCTGTGTATCGCTGGAAACAAATGGTAGGGTTGTTGTATTAGCAAGAGTAAACCCATAAAGGGAGGAAAACGGAAATGAAAGCAAAAGACATTTTAATAAAGGCTGGTACAGTATTATCAGCGGTGCTATTCCTTTCCGCAGGATTGGGATTCTCATCCCAGGCAGCTGCGCAAAGTGCAAGCTTAAAGATTCCGGTAAAGATTAGCACATCAGGCGCTGCACCGGAGGAAACCTATACAGTTACGATTGAAAGAGATCCTTCCAATCCAAACGCTCCATTACCATCACCGAATCAGGTTAGCGTTACAGGAAACGGAGCAAAGGATTACATCCTGGAATTTCCGGAGATTGTATATACCACAGAAGGTGACTACAAGTATACAATCAAGCAGACTGTAGGAACACAGAGCAATTTCACCTACGACAGTAGAACCTATACACTTTTGGTAAAGACCACGGAAGTTACTAGAGATGCCAATGGAAATGCCGTATCTCCATATATTTTACCGGTATTCTGGGTAGGAACCGGAGAGAATTCTGCAAAGCACGGAGATATTTCTTTCTATAACCGTTATAACAGAGGCGGTGGTGGAAATCCTCCTAGCCCGAATCCAGGTCCTAATCCTGGCCCAAATCCTAATCCAAACCCGAACCCGAACCCGAATCCCAGTAATCCTTCCGTACTTGGTGCAACAAGACCTAGTAGCGTAGAACCCGGAGTGCTCGGTGTAGATAGAGAGCCAAAGGTTCCTGAAGTATTGGGAGCATTGAGACAGGTAGCAACCGGAGATGCAAGCTTCATGGCATTATACGGACTCTTTGCAGCATTATCCCTCATGTCTCTTCTTTTCTGGGGACTTGGTTATAAAAAGCAGGGACAGAAGAAAGAGAACAGAGGCTAAATCTAAAGATTCAGCCATATACAATCAACTAAGGATTTGATTCGATGCGATTTCTTCAGAATCGCAAAAACCCAAGGATGGACAAGCCGCAAGGCACTTCAGGCTAAGCAACTTCATTGACGAATCATAGCTTAAGTTGAGCGAAAGAGGAAGAAGTGAAAAGCACCTAATGCTTATCCTAAAAAATATAAGTGCAAAAGTTGTAGAAGCAACTGGTGTGACACCGTGGGACATGGTGTTATATGTCCTAGATGAAAATCTATTTGTTCTAAAAAACTTCCAAGTTAACCTTGGAAGTTTTTTGTACTATAATAAATCATAAGTTATAAATATTTACAGGCTATAAATATTCACAGGCTGTATGCTTGAAAAGTTGAGTCATGCAAAGATAAGGCTTTTTAAAGCTACATCATACTTAGAGGACGAATAGTTTAATCACATAAGAGAAAGGATATAATGCAATAAATAGAAATATAGAGCAAAGGATAGCAATGGATAAGAAAACAACAGTATTTTTAGCAAAAAAATTATTTACAGAATTGGTCTTTAATACCGCCTATATCGAAGGGGTGAATGTAACCTTTCCACAAACACAGACGATACTGGATGGCGGAATCGTGAATCAGGTACCGGTTTCCGATATACAGACAGTGCTGAACCTAAGAGATGCCTGGCGTTATTGTATCAACAACTTTGAAAGCACGACAAACTTTAACTTCCTTTGTAAATTAAACGAAATGGTATCTCGCAATGAAAGCTTGGCTTGGGGAAGTTTGAGAACAGGCAAAGTCGGCATCAGCGGAACGGAGTATATGCCTGAAATACCCAAGGAAGAAGAAGTAAAGGAAGAGCTACATAAGATTCTTTCCATATCCGATACGGTGGAGAAAGCATTGGAAAGCTTTTGCTATATCGTCTATCATCAGCTCTTTTGGGATGGGAACAAAAGAACAGCAACAATATTTGCCAGCAAAATACTTATGGAAGCAGGGATAGGGATTCTTAGTATCGGAAGGTCTGAAGGAGAGAAGTTTAACGAGTCTTTATTACTGTACTATGACACCGGAAATAGTAAGGAATTAAAGGAATGCTTGATGACTTGCATACTTTCGATGTAGCACGCAGAATAAACGATATAATATGCTGTAGGAGGGGGGGATATTTATGTGTGATAAAAGTCAGCTAAATAAAATTACCAGTCAAATCGTAGAAGCTTACCGTGATATTTACGGACAATCTATTAAAAATATAGTCATGTATGGATCATTCGCCAGAGGAGATTTTGATGATGAATCTGATATAGACTTTGCTGCGATAGTGGTAGGAGAAAGACAGGAATTACAAAAGAAACTGGAAGAAGTATGGGATAAAGCTTCGGATATCGGCTTGGAGCATGATGCAGTAGTTTCACCGGTTGTAATACCTTATGAAGAATTTCTTGTGTATAAAGATAAGCTACCTTATTACCGTAATATAGATAAGGAGGGCATTATCGTTGGATGACTTAGTACAATACAGAATCGATGTAGCGAAAGAAAAATTGAAGTCTGCCTATATACTTTTAGAAGCAGGACAATATAAAGATTCCATTGGTCGCTCCTACTATGCTTTATTTTCAGCAGTTAGGGCTGTACTGGCTAAAGATCAAGTAGACTTTTCTAAACATGCCGGAGTAATCGCTTACTTTCAGAAAAGCTATATTAAAACAGAGATATTTGAAAGAAAATATTCTAAATATCTGAGCAGTGCTTTTCAAATTAGAAATAGCTGTGATTATGATGATTTTTATATTGTCTCGAAAGCCAATGCTGAGGAGCAGTACAGAAAAGTCAAAGAAATGATAGATGTGATTATAGACTATCTCTGTAAATTGGAAGAACAATAAAACATTTTCCTCATTCTATGTTATAGTAGTTAAGAAATTATCAATCTATCCTTGGGGTTAGATGAAAAAAGTAGCTTAAGAAACTTGAAAAGTATTGAAACGAAAAACTCGAACAATGAAAGAACATGGAGGAAAAGTCCAATGGCATTACAAGTAGAAAAAGGAAGACCTGCGCAGAATGAAGGCAGAAGCAAGAAGGAGCTTGCGGTTTATGATTATCTGGACAAGCAGGGCATTGCCTATGAGAGAGTAGACCATCCTGAGGCTCATACCATGGAAGATTGTATTCCCATCGAAGAAGCTTTGGGAGCTAAGGTTTTCAAGAACCTGTTTTTAACCAATAGTAAGCATAGCTATTATTATCTACTCTTAATGCCGGGAGATAAGCCCTTTAAGACTAAGGAGCTTTCTTCCCAGCTTGGGGTATCCCGTCTTTCCTTTGCTGAACCGGAGGAGATGGAAGAGGTGCTGGGATGTACACCGGGTTCTTCCTCCATTTTCGGACTGATTCATGACAAAGAGGATCTGGTAGAGCTTTTGGTGGATAAGGATCTGATGAAGGAAGAATATCTCTGTGCCCATCCCTGCCATAACATTGCCACCTTGAAGGTAAAAACCTCCGACCTTTTCGGAAAGTTCTTAAAGTCCACAAAGCACTATAAGACAGAGGTGCAATTAAAGGGCGAGGAATAGGACAATAGAAAAAGACGGAGTGTAAATAAAACGGTAAGAATATCGAAACTCCTTGACATAGGGCGAGTCTCCATGCTATCCTATAGCAGAACTTGGGGCAACGCCCTATTTTTTATGCACTAATTTCGTAGTCATGCGAAGTTAAAAATCATTGGAGGTGAAAGCCGTGCGTACAAAGATTATATTAGCATGTACAGAATGTAAGCAGAGAAACTACTTTATTACCAAAGAGAAGAAGCTTCATCCGGAGCGTATGGAAGTAACAAAGTTTTGCAAGTTCTGTAAGAAGCACACGCTGCATAAGGAGACAAAGTAATGCAAGATGAAAAGAAATCCGGAGGAGCCGGATTCATTGCAGGGTTAAAATCTGAATTTAAGAAGATTGTTTTCCCCACACGTCAGGAAGTGATTAAGCACTCTGTTGCAACCATCGTTCTTAGTGTGTTGGTAGGCCTTTTGATTACAGGTTTAGACATTGCTATGAAGTGGGGTCTTGGATTGATTCTTGTAAAGTAAAGGTGGGAATATGGCAGAGAAGAACACAGAAGCCCGTTGGTATGTAGCCCATACCTACTCCGGTTATGAGAACAAGGTGAAGATGGACTTAGAGAAGACCATTGACAACCGTGGTCTTCAAGATGTGATTTTAGAGGTCAGTGTTCCCATGCAGCCGGTTATTGAAGTAAAGAATGGCGTAGAGAAGAAAACCGACAAGAAGATGTTCCCGGGATATGTTCTGGTGAACATGGTGATGAACGATGAAACCTGGTATGTGGTAAGAAATACCAGAGGCGTTACCGGATTCGTCGGTCCCGGATCGAAGCCGGTCCCCCTTTCTGAGGAAGAGATACTGACCTTAGGCTATAGAAAGTCTGAAGTTTTGGTTGACTTCGCAGAGGGAGACACCGTAAGCGTAGTCTCCGGTGCTTGGAAGGATACCGTTGGTGTCATTACAGAAATCAATGACCAGAAGAAGACCGTCACCATTAACGTGGAAATGTTCGGTAGGGATACTCCTGTTGAGCTTTCCTATGGTGAAGTACAGAAGTTAAGATAAGATTTGGTAATACCCGAGGGATTTTATCCCATGGAGTACATTTAGCCACCGCTTGCAAAGCAAGCTCGTGGGAGGGTTTACCCGCAATTACCACAAGGAGGTGCCTATATGGCAAAGAAAGTAGAAGGATACATTAAGTTACAGATTCCCGCTGGAAAAGCAACTCCAGCACCCCCCGTTGGACCTGCATTAGGACAGCACGGGGTTAACATCGTTGCCTTCACTAAGGAGTTCAACGCTAGAACTGCTAATGAAGGGGACATGATCATTCCTGTTGTTATTACCGTTTACGCAGATAGAAGTTTCAGCTTTATTACAAAGACTCCTCCTGCTCCTGTTCTCATTAAGAAAGCTTGTAAGCTGCAGAAGGGTTCAGGCGAGCCAAATAAGAATAAAGTTGCTACTATCTCCAAGGCTGACCTTCAGAAGATTGCCGAGACTAAGATGAAAGACTTAAACGCTGCATCATTAGAATCTGCAATGTCCATGATCGCAGGTACCTGCAGATCTATGGGTGTTAAGGTAGAAGAGTAAAAGAAGGAGGCTTTGATTCATGAAACAGGGAAAGAGATATGCCGAAGTGGCAAAGGCTGTAGATAGACAGGTTAAGTACGCTGAGTTGGATGCAATTCAGTTGGTAAAGAAGAATGCAACTGCTAAGTTCGATGAGACTGTAGAGTTACACATCAGAACCGGTTGTGACGGACGTCACGCTGACCAGCAGGTTCGTGGTTCTGTAGTTCTTCCTGCAGGAACCGGTAAGAACGTTCGTATCTTAGTGTTCGCTAAGGACGCTAAGGCTGATGAGGCTTTGGCTGCAGGCGCAGATTTTGTTGGTGCAGATGACCTTGTACCAAGAATTCAGGACGGTTGGTTCGACTACGATGTAGTAATCGCAACTCCTGATATGATGGGTGTAGTTGGACGTATCGGACGTTTGCTTGGACCTAAGGGCTTAATGCCAAACCCAAAGCTTGGAACCGTTACTATGGATGTAGCTAAGGCTATCGCTGATACTAAGGCCGGTAAGGTTGAGTACAGACTGGACAAGGCAAACATCATCCACGTTCCTGTTGGAAAGGCTTCCTTCTCCGAGGAGCAGTTAAAGTCCAACCTGGATGCATTAATGGCAGCCATCGTAAAGGCTCGTCCATCTTCCTTAAAGGGAACCTACCTGAAGTCCATTACCTTGACTTCTACCATGGGCCCCGGCGTGAAGTTAGACGGATTACAGTTCGGCGCATAAGTGAAATTTTCAAGACCTACAGGGAAACCTGTAGGTTTTTTTTGCTTTATAGCTTATTTCTATTTTGTATCAAAACCATGGGAAATACAGGGTTTTTGATTAAAAATAGAAATAAATTATAGAAGCTGTTGATGACATAGGTCTTGTAACAGAGATTTGGAGTATTACGGAATTTAAGTTGCGCTAAGTTGCAGTAAGTTGCAAAAACGATAAAATTTCTCAATTTAAAAAACCGAGAACCGCATAAAATAAGGGTTTGTGAGGTGGAGAGAGCAGAAATTTAAGTTGCGCTAAGTTGCAGTAAGTTGCAAAAACAAGAAAAATTCTCTATTTGAAAAATCAAAAACCGCATAAAATAAGGGTTTTTGAAGGATGTAAAGTGAGAATTTAAGTTGCAGTAAGTTGCAGAACAATACTTGGTCATTGAAAATATGGTCATATCCAGATTAATCATGCAGTGGAAAATATGTTCTACAGTTGATACAATGAAAGAAAAATTGAGAATCGGCGAGGAGATGGTCAATGTCAATAAAAGATATAGAGTATATCAATAATTTAGTTAGAGAATTAATTTCACTACCGCGAGAAACAGAGTGGGTAGAATTTAAACATAATAACGATGATCCACAAACAATAGGTGAGTACATATCTGCTCTTAGTAATTCTGCGGCTTTATTGGCGAGACCAAAGGCGTATATGCTTTGGGGAATAGAAGATAAGACGCAAAAAGTCATAGGGACATCATTTAGTTATGGTGCTGCTAAAAAGGGCGCAGAAGCACTTGAGGCTTGGTTAGCGCGTATGTTGAGCCCACGTATAAATTTTAGGTTTTATGAGACTGAATTAGAAGGTAAGAAAATAACCTTACTTGAAATTCCTTCAGCGGAGAAACAACCTATTCATTTTGCCGGAGAAAAGTATATTAGGATAGGTAGTAACAAGAAAAACCTAAAAGAGTATCCGGATAAGGAAAGAGATTTATGGAAAGCCTTTGACAACACTCCGTATGAACTCAGAACAGCAAAAGAAAATGTGTCGCTATCAGAGATTTTTACTATACTGGATTCAGCTGGATATTACGAGAAAATGCAGTTTGCTTTACCTAAAAACAAAAATAAAATAGCGGATGACTTTGTAAATGAAAAATTCCTGAGAAAAGATGTTGCAGGAACTTATGATGTTACAAATATGGGAGCGCTGTTGATTGCTAAGAATTTAGATTCTTTTGAGTCATTGTCTCATAAAGCGGTAAGAGTTATATGGTACAAGGATAATAATAGGTTGGAAACGATTAGAGAAAAGTCATTCTCCAAAGGATATGCAATAGCGTATGATGAGATTTTGGAATATATTCTAACAATAATTCCGCAAGAAGAAGTAATAGAGGGATCCATAAGGAAGACACAATTAGGCTATCCGGAAATAGCTATTCGTGAACTGCTTGCAAATATCATGATTCACCAGGCTATTGACCAAAAAGGAACCAATCCTATGGTGGAATTATTTAGGGATAGAATAGAATTTTCCAACGCAGGATCACCTCTTGTTTCTATTGAACGCATTGTCGATACTGTTCCGATTTCAAGAAATGAAAATCTCGCGGGGTTTATGCATAAAATTGGAATTTGTGAGGAAAGAGGCAGTGGTTACGATAAGGTAATTCATGCAACAAGTAACCACTCTATGTTGGCTCCTAAAATTGAAAATCAAAGCGATAAATTTACAAAAGTGACTCTTTACTTAAAAGTACCATTTGACTTAACAAGCAAAGAGGATAGAATAAGGACCTGCTATATGCAAGCATGTTTTTCTTATGTCAATGGAGAAGCCATCAATAATAATACCATTCGAGAAATATTCGGTATTACAAACCAATATAAATATAAAGCTTCGAGAATTATTAAAGATGCTGTAGATGCAGAACTGATTAAAGCGGTAGATGAAAATACAGCTCCTAGGTATATGAAGTATATTCCCTTTTGGGCTTGATTTAAGTTGCGCTAAGTTGCAGTAAGTTGCAAAAACGATAAAATTTCTCAATTTAAAAAACCGAGAACCGCATAAAATAAGGGTTTTTGAAGAGTACAGAGCGGAAATTTAAGTTGCGCTAAGTTGCAGTAAGTTGCAAATGTGCCTTTTGCTTATAACAGAAAACAATAAATTACAACGAATTTTGTATTTATTTAATATTTTGTCCGGAATAAATCATAATATTTTCTGAATTTCCTTTTAAACTAAAAAAGTAAGTCGAAAAAAATACATGTAACTTTTTTTGGAGAAGAAAGGAAGAAGAATGAAATTCAGAAAACAACTTACGTTACTCTTGACCATGACCGGCCTGGGGCTTCTTTCCCATGGAACCGCATTTGCGGAAACGAGGACAGAGCTTTGGGCTAAGGAAAGCCAGGGCTACGGCGCCAAGCTTCCCTACCTTCGCTACGAGGCGGAAGAGGGAGTTGGAAGAGATGCGGTGCTGAAGCACTCTACTGCTTACGATGAAGTGGAGATGGAGGCTTCCAACCAAAGCTATGTACAGTTGACCAAGGAGGATTCTTCATTACGCTTTACGGTTAAGAAGGCGGCCAATGCCATGACTCTTCGTTTTACCATGCCGGAGGATGCATCCGGAGAGCTGGAGATTTTTGTAGAGAGAAATGGAGAGCTTCTTGGAAAGAAAACGGTGGAGCTGGACAACAGCTCTGCTTGGCAGTATGTGAAGGAAAATGATGTTTTTGATGAAAATATAGCCGATTCACATTCTCGTTTTCGTTTTGATGAGAGACATTTTCTCTTGGAAAATGACAACAAGGAACTAATGGAAATGGAGGAGGGTGACGTGCTCACCATCCGCAGAACCGATAAAAAAGCGGATGAACTGGGAATCGACTTTATCGAGCTGGAGCAGGCCCCGGAAGCAAAGGGCGCCCCAAGCAACAGCATTTCCATCACGGACGCTCCCTACAGCGCGGTGCCAAACGACGGACAGGACGATTCCCAAGTATTTCTGGATGCCCTGAAAGACGCGGACGCGGAGAACAAGACCTTATATATTCCGGAGGGTACCTTCGATTTTGACCAAAAACTGGTGCTAAGTGCTACAGATATGCGGATTACCGGCGCAGGAATCTGGTACACCAGGCTTCATTTTACCTCTGAGGAGCAGGCCGGAGGCGGCATCGAGTTTCTGGACAGCAGCTCAAATGTTGAGATGGATAACCTATACATGGATTCCGAATTAAAATCCCGTTTTCATCAGGAGGCAAATTACAAGGGAATCGCCGGCGTTTTGGGAGAGAATTCCAAGCTGCATGACCTCTGGCTTGAGCATTTTGAGTGCGGAATCTGGGTAGGAGACTATGTGGAAGCGGATAAGATGAAATATACCAAGAACCTGACCGTTTCCAACAGCCGTATCCGAGACAACTTTGCGGACGGCGTGAACTTTGCTCAGGGAACCAGAAATTCCAAGGTGCAGAACTCCAATATCCGTGGAAATGGCGATGACGGTCTGGCGACCTTTGCCAGCAAGGCGATTCTGGAAATCAAGGAAAATGTCAATGGGGTAGAGCAGGTTCGTTATATCCACACAGAATCCAAGCCTGCGGAGAACAATGCCTTTTTAAACAACACGGTAGAGCTGACCTGGCGAGCTTCCGGCATTGCCCTCCACGGCGGTGAAAACCATCGCATTGAAGGAAATCTGGTGAAGGACATCACTTCCGGTCCGGGCCTACGTGTCAGCACCGTTTTCCCCGGCTACAACTTTGATGACAACCAAAACATTTCCATTAAGAGAAATCTTCTGATCCAGACCGGAACCGACAACGACTTCTACGGCAATGCCCTGGCTTCCATTCATTTTGAGAAGCTTTTTGGGGAAATGAAGAAGATGAATGTTTCGGATAACCGTCTGATTAACTCTCCCCATGGAAAATATTCCGGAAACTTCTATATTCCGGAAGAGGGTACAACAGAAATTACTTTAAGAAATAACGAAGAGAAAAGCATTGATGTAGAGCCAATGCTGGCAGAGGAAGAGAAGAACTTCGCGCCATTATCCGAGGAAGAAAAGCTTGTGGAAGAGCAGAAAAAGGCAGAAGAGCAGAAGAAGGCGGAGGAACTGAAGAAGGCGGCGGAGCAGGCGGAGCAGGCAAAACATGAGGGCGAACAGCCCGGCTATGACGGCGCTCTGAATATCGAGCTGCACGATCAGGAAGAAATTCCGGAAACCGCAAATTTCAGACTCTACTGGTTCTCCGGAGAGACCGAGGAAAACGGCAGAACCGTCCGTTACTGGGTGAAGAAGCTGGAAGGCATTCATCTGGACGAGTCCATGGAGTATTCCCTTGAGGACGGCACTAAGGTCTTCAACTTTACCCCGGATGACATCCCGGAGTATATCCCCATTTCCGGAACCGCCTTTGTAGAGGATTACTACTACGAAGGAGAGGACTGGATCCGTTGGGAAAGCCCGGAAGGGGTAGAGTATGTGAAAATTCGGTATTGGAGCTTGAAATAAGCTTTAAAATAGGATAATGCTCGACAGAATTCACCATTGTGATATACTTTTATGTAAAGTGAAAGGTGAATTTATGGGCGATTATATATTATATTTAGATGAAGCAAATAAAAATTCTACGAATCCATTTTTTTGTTTGGCTGGTATAGTAATTAGGCGTGATGAATATGAGAATTCATTAATTCCAAAAGTAAATGACCTTAAAGATAAATATTTTTCTACAACTAGCATAGTGTTCCACTATACAGAAATGAAGAAAAATATCAATGAATTTAAAATGTTTATCGACCAAAATCAAAGAGCGAATTTTTGGCAAGACTTTAATAAAATGCTCTCGTTAATTGATTTTACGACGTTAGGAGTTTATTTTGATGCAGAAAATTTTAAATCTGCTTATAGAGTAAAACATAATAAACATTATAATTACGCCTTTATCAATCTACTAAATAATTATATGACTTTTCTTAGGTATAAGAATCAGTCGATGGGATCTATTGTGTTTGAATCTAGGCAGTGGAATGAAAATGCTGAAATACAGAGATGCTTTATGCATATGCTGGAATGTGGTACAGACATCTATTCTGCCAAGGAATGTAATGAGCTTTTGTCTACTTTGAGTTTTTTTACAAAGAAGGATAATTGCGCCGGACTACAAATTGCAGATTTTGTTCCGGATTCTTTCATCCGAGAGCTTAATGGATCAAAGAATTTTTATAATGTTAAAGCTATCTTTCTCGAACGGTTGTTTGGGATAGAACAAAATCAACAGACAACCTTGGGTTTAAAAGCATTATGATAAATTTGACAGATTTATATTAAAAGCATATAATGAAAGTGCTGTGAGGGATGGTGTGACCTTGAACTTACAGTTGTGACGATGTATGAAGTGTGACTTCTTGTTGTTACATTTGTCTAAGGAAGGTTCGGGTAAGTAGTGTGACTACAAATCCGGCAAAGAATGATTCCCCAGCTGTCTGCATAGGCAGTTGGGAATTTTGTTTTTTAAATATAAGACATAGGATTTGTCCCTTAATATAATTATGTCTACAATTTGTGATTAAGCAATCTGCGATTTTTCTTGACATTATCTCGGAAAGATGCTAGTATCTGCAAGGTATTAACCGAAGACAGCAGGTATCTAAGCTTTCGAACTGGTTTTGCAGTTTTTCTGCGACAGTAAGAAGGACAGGATGTAAAGAGAAATCGCCCGCCGAGGAAAGAGCTAGGATTTATCCTATTATGTGCGTTCATCCCTTGTCTTTGGCAAGGGATTTTTTATTCTTCTAAAATGAAGTAACGGATTTATGCGAGTTTGTGTCTTGCATTTTCCGGATACTTTGAAGAAGAAAGCCTCTCGTTTCCGTTAATACTTTCTAGAAAAATTACAGAAGGAGGAAAGCAAGGAATGGCAAAGGTTGAATTAAAGCAGCCGATCATCGACGAGATTAAGGCCCTTTTGGACGGTGCTGTTGCCGCTACTGTTGTAGACTATCGTGGTCTTACCGTAGCACAGGACACAGAGCTTCGTAAAGCATTAAGAGAAGCCGGTGTACAGTACAAGGTTTTCAAGAACACCTTAATCAAGAGAGCCGCAGAGGGTACAGATTTTGCTCAGTTAGACGTAGTATTAGATGGACCTACTGCTTTGGCAGTATCTAAGGACGATGCTACAGCGGCAGCAAGAATTTTTGCAAAGTTTGCAAAAACAGCACCAAAGTTAGAGTTTAAGGGTGCAGTAGTGGAAGGAAAGTTCTACGATGCAAAGGCAGTTCAGGCATTGGCAGAGATTCCATCCAGAGAAGAGCTTCTTGGAAGACTTCTCGGATCCATCAAGTCCCCTGTCAGCAATTTCGCACGTGTGCTTAATCAGATTGCACAGAAGGACGGCGGAGAAGCAGCGTAAAGCAGCTTAATACGGAATTTATTCCGTGACATTTTCAAAAAATAAAAATAATGGAGGATAATACAATGGCAAAGTTAACTGTTGAAGAGTTTATTGCAGCAATTAAGGAACTTTCCGTAATGGAATTAAATGATTTGGTAAAGGCTTGCGAAGAGGAATTCGGTGTTTCCGCAGCAGCAGGTGTAGTAGTTGCAGCAGCAGGCGCTGGTGCAGGTGCAGGCGCAGCTGAGGAAGAGAAGACTGAGTTCGATGTTGAGCTTACTGATGTAGGACCAAACAAGATCAAGGTTATCAAGGTTGTTCGTGAGGCTACCGGTCTTGGACTTAAGGAAGCTAAGGACCTCGTTGAGGCAGCTCCAAAGGTTCTTAAGGAAGGTGCTTCCAAGGCTGAGGCTGATGATATCAAGGCTAAGCTTGAGGCTGAAGGCGCTAAGATCACTCTTAAGTAATTTTTCTAGAGAAGATAAGAAGGTCGGGGAGAAATCCCTGACCTTCTTTAATTCTTAACGAGTATCGCTCGCGAAGTGTGCGATATTTTATCTTTTCATGGAGAGAAAGAGATGGAACGAGAGAAACAACAAGATATAAACCATGATATGCAAGAAACCGTTAAACCATCACAATATAAAAATCCCAAAGCAACGAAGATTCAGGAACTATTTGCCGGATGGGAAGATGACGGCCTTCGACATCAAGAATTGGATTGGGGAAAAGCAGAAGGTAATGAGCTGAAAAAATAATATCCTTAAGCGACTAATGCAGTATAGGTCTGTAAGAGGGGCAATCTGAGCTCACTGATATTTGCAGAAAGCCATCGAAGGGAAGAACTGTAGAAATCAATAAACTGAGACGACAGAAGCAATATAGGTATGAAAGAGGGACAATCCGAGCCCGCCGGTATTTGCGAAAAACAGCGGTAGGAAGGATTGTAGAAATCAATAAGCTGAAGCGACTGATGGAGTATGGGTCTGTAAGAGGGGCAATCTGAGCCCGTCAGTACTTACTGAAAGCGAGCAAAGCGAAGCTTGAAGTTAGTACTGTTACGAAGGCGAAGTTAGCGGGAGCGTGCCCCGATTACAGACCCATACTCCATCAGAGCGGGCACCTTTAATTTTTTCTGTTCCTTCCCCCGCAGGGCGAAGTTAGCGGGAGCGTGCCCCGATTTCATGCCTATACTGCATCTGCGCGTGTCTTACCAATGAATACAGCACTTCCCCCTTGACTTTTTCAATAATCGATGTTACAAGTTATTTATCACTAACTTTTGTTAGCATAGACTACATTGTATTAAAAATGGAAACGAAATACAAAAGAGTTAGCCTTGACTTAATAATAATTCCTATTTTACAATATGCTCGTTCTAAAGAACAAGACTTTAACCGTAGTGCACAACTGAGTGTCAAATGCAAGAAAGCTTTATTCTTTAGTAGCAAATAGTAGTTTATGTATAGCAAAATAAGAGGAGGAAAGAATATGTTTTTAGCAAATTGGGCATGGAAGAAGATTGGAATTTTTGCAGGTGGAGTTTTATTCGGAACAGCAGGTATGAAGATTTTGGCTTCTACCGATGCGAAGAAGCTTTACACAGAGGCAGCTGCAGCAGTTCTTAGAGGCCAGGATTGCGTTATGAAGGTAAGCACCGGCATTAAGGAAAGCTGCGAGGACATCTATGCAGATGCAAAGCGCATCAACGAGAAGAGAGCAGAGGCTGCAGAGAACTCTTTAATCGAGGATTTTGAAGAAGTTTCCGACTTCGATGCAAAGGAAGTTTAATCAACAGAAACTGAATCAACGGAAACTGAATCAACGGAAACTGAATCAACGGAAACTGAATCAGAAGTAACTCGAGCCGGAAAGGCATTGATCCTAGGGAAGGGATTTAAGATTCTCCGGCTCTGACAAGCTCAGAAAGAAGTGGTAAGGGAAAATGAAATGGAATATCTTGCATGAATCCCCGGGGCGTATCCGTGTTCACGCCATGCAGAAGCGCATGACCATGGCACAGGCAGATATCCTTGAGTATTATCTCAAGGCCCAGGAGGGAGTCATTGAGGCGAAGGTTTATGACCGAACCGGAGATGCAGTCATTTTCTACGAAGGAAAACGGGAAGGCATGATTCTTGCCCTGTCCCGTTTTTCTTATAAGGGAAATGAAGGCCTTGTACCAAGTCAGACCGGTAGAGCCTTAAACAGAGAATATGAAGACAAATTGGTGCTGACAGTAGTGGATCGAGTGATTTCCACCCTCTTCTATCCCATCCCCTTAAAGCGGGTGATTACAGGAGTAAAGGCGATTCCCTACTTATTTAAGGGATTACAGACTCTCTTCCAAAGAAAGATTGAAGTATCCCTCCTGGATGCGGTGGCAATTTCCGCTTCCATCTTAACCGGAGACTACGATACCGCGTCCTCCGTAATGTTCCTCCTTTCCGTAGGAGAAATCCTGGAGGAGTGGACTCATAAGAAGTCTGTGGACGACCTGGCAAGAACCATGTCCTTAAATGTGGACAAGGTTTGGACCTTAGTTCAGGGCGAGGAAGTTTTACTTCCCTTAAATGAAGTGGAAGTAGGACAGGAAATCATTGTCCGTACCGGAAATATGATTCCTTTGGACGGAAAAGTAAGCTTTGGTGAGGCTATGGTGAACCAGGCTTCCATGACCGGAGAATCCATCCCTGTTCGGAAGAAAATCGGCTCCTCCGCCTATGCGGGAACCGTAGTGGAAGAGGGAGAATGTCGTATTCGCGTAGAGAAGCTGGCAGGCTCCGGACGCTATGATCGTATCGTGAAAATGATTGAGGAGTCGGAGAAATTAAAGTCCGCAACGGAGGACAAGGCTTCCCATTTGGCGGATAAGCTGGTGCCTTATAGCTTAGGCGGTGCGGCATTGACCTACCTGCTCACCAGAAATGTGACCAAGGCTTTAGCCTTCTTAATGGTAGACTTCTCCTGTGCTTTGAAGCTTTCTATGCCGGTAGCGGTTCTTTCCGCTATGAGAGAAGCCGGAAAGCACAAGATTTCCGTCAAGGGCGGAAAGTTTATGGAGGCCATTTCCGAGGCCAACACCATCGTCTTTGATAAGACCGGAACCTTGACTTATGCGAAGCCGAAGGTAGAAGACATTATCACCTTCAATAATGCGGATGAAAATGAGATGCTACGTATGGCTGCTTGTCTTGAGGAGCATTATCCTCACTCCATGGCAAATGCAGTTGTGGCAGAGGCGGAAGCAAGAGATCTGCATCATGCGGAGCGCCATTCCAAGGTGGAATATGTGGTAGCCCACGGAATTTCCAGTATTTACGAAGGAAAGCACGTCTTAATCGGAAGCCATCACTTTATCTTTGATGACGAGCATTGTACCGTACCAAAGGGAGAAGAGGAGAAGCTGGCAAGCATCCCACCTGAGCATTCCGCCCTGTATCTTGCAGTTGACGGAGAGCTTACCACCGTAATTCTGATTTCCGATCCTTTACGAAAAGAAGCGGTTGGGGTTATTCAGGACTTAAAGGCTCTGGGAATCGACAAGGTTGTGATGATGACCGGAGATAATAAAAAGACTGCCCATGCAGTAGCCAGAATGGTTGGCGTGGATGAGTTCCATGCGGAGGTTCTTCCGGAGGATAAGGCAAGCTTTATTCAGGAAGAGCATCGCTTAGGCAGAAAGGTAATCATGGTAGGAGACGGCATTAATGACTCCCCGGCTCTTTCCGAAGCGGATGCGGGAATCGCCATTTCCGCAGGAGCGGCTATTGCCAAGGAGGTTGCGGACATTACTATCCAAGAGGGCGACCTTTACGAACTGGTTATCTTAAAGAAGCTGAGCAACCGTTTGATGAAGAGAATTCACGGCAATTACAACTTTATTATCGGTTTTAACGCTATGCTGATTGCCTTAGGTTTAGCCGGTATTATGACACCTTCCAACTCCGCCCTGTTCCATAACATTTCCACCATCGCAACCGGATTGAAGAGCATGACACCTTTGATTCCGGAGGAGGAAATCGAAGCGGACAAGGAAGAGGTACTGGAAGCCGGAAAACGGAGAAAGAAAGCCTTGGCTAAGAAGGCATCCTAAGAAATATGCGTCCCGTTCTGAACGGAGGGAAAAGCCGAAGAGATAAAAATGCCGGATGGAATTCTCCGGCAATAAGAATCCAAAGAAAGCACAAAGGGAGGAAATAGGGAATGAAACCATACGAAAGTCATGAATCAGAGGAGAACTATCTGGAGGCCATCCTGATGCTGTCCATGGACCATAGAAATGTCAGAGCTATTGACATTGCCAATATGCTGGGATTTTCCAAGCCCAGTGTCAGCATTGCCTTAAAGCGCCTTCGGGAAGAGGGAAAGGTGGAAGTGGACGAGAAGGGAGCCTTAAGCTTAACCGAGCACGGCCTGTCCATCGCCCAGGGAACTTATGAAAAGCACACGGTATTAACGGATGTGCTGGTGGCCTTAGGGGTCAATGCCTACACCGCCTCCCAGGATGCTTGTCGCATGGAGCATGTTTTAAGTCCGGAATCTTTCACCAAAATCAAGGAATTTTATGCGAAATTAAAGGATCAAAAGATTAAAGCGTAAGCGAAGAAATAAATTTTTGGCAATAAGGCCTGAAACAGGAGCAATCTAAGATTACCCTGTTTCAGGCCTTATTCTTAACGAGTATCGCACGTGTAGTGTGCGATACTCGTTGTATGGAAAAGCTTTTTGATTTTTTTACAGTCCTTTTTGGGATATGCCGATGGGGGCGTCATCAACAGCTTTTGCCCTATAAGCCTGAATTTTCCTACAGGCAAGCTTTTGTGGAGAATTTTTTGACATTGCCATCATTAAATATCTGGAATTTCATATTTTAATTAAATACAATCCTACTCAGAGCTAATTAATTCTTACAAAATCTTGACTTTATGGTTAGACAGTGCTAATTTAATGAGGCAGATTCGTGCTGTATAGACTGGCTGTGTTAGGCTTTTTCAAAAACAACTGGAATCTTGAAACTAAAAAAGAAAAAGTATTTACAGCGGAAGGAGGGACTATGCCATTAACATTAGCAGGAACAGGGGTTCCACAGATTATCCAGAAGATTAGTGGAAGTGCAGAAGTGAGACAGCATCTTAGCGACCTGGGCTTTGTAGTAGGGGGAGAGGTTACCGTTATTTCCACCTCTATGGGCAATGTCATTGTAAAGGTTAAGGATGCCAGGGTAGCCATCAGTAAAGAGATGGCGAACAAAATCATGGTGTAAAGGTATAGAATGAAACCTAAAAGGATCTCAGAATTTTTCTCTTCGAAAGTTATGGGGCGTATGCCGGAGAAGATTGGAAGAGAGGAATTTAGAGAGTTTTAGCAGCGAGAGAAGGTGGAGGACAAAATGACACTGAAAGATTTAAAACCGGGACAGAGTGCTGTCGTAAAGAAATTATCAGGCGAGGGCGCTGTAAAGAGAAGAATTATGGACATGGGCCTAACCAAGGGAGCGGAGCTTTTTGTTCGTAAGGTGGCACCATTGGGAGACCCTTTGGAGCTTACCGTGCGGGGATATGAATTATCCGTTCGTAAAGCAGATGCCGAGATGATTGAAGTAGAATTAAAGAACTAGGAGGAGAGACATGGCCATTACCATCGCACTTGCCGGAAACCCGAATGCCGGCAAAACCACATTGTTTAATCAGCTCACCGGTTCCAACCAGTATGTAGGAAACTGGCCCGGTGTTACTGTAGAAAAGAAAGAAGGAAAGCTTAAGGGACACAAGGATGTAGTCATCGCGGACCTTCCCGGAATCTATTCTCTTTCTCCTTATACCCTGGAGGAAGTGGTAGCAAGAAACTACCTGATCAATAACCGTCCGGATGCTATTTTGAACATCATAGACGGAACCAACTTAGAGAGAAATCTTTATCTTTCTACCCAGTTAAAGGAGTTGGGCATCCCCGTTGTTATGGCCATCAATATGATGGATGTGGTAGAGAAGAACGGAGATGTGCTGAATCTGGAAGAGCTGGGAAAGGCTATGGGCTGTAAGGTAGTCAGCATTTCCGCTTTAAGAAACAAGGGTGTTGCGGAGGCCTCTGCCTTAGCCGTTGCGGAAGCCAATGGGAAGAACGACACTGTTGTACAGCACAAGTTCTCCGAGCAGGTGGAAGGAGCGATCAACTCCATTGAAAATCTTTTAGAGGGCAATGTACCGGAGAGCCAGAAGCGTTTCTTCGCCATCAAGCTTTTCGAAAGAGATGATAAGATTCGTAATGAAATGCCGGAGAAAGCGAAGAACTTAGATGTGGAGAGCATTATTGCCGCTGTAGAGAAGGCGGAGGATGATGATTCCGAGAGTATCATCACCAATGAGCGATACAACTATATTCAGAGCATTATCGATGCGGCTTATGTAAAGAGAGCCCAGAAGGGACTTACTGTTTCCGATAAGATTGACGCCATCGTAACCAACCGTTTTCTGGCAATCCCCATCTTCGCCGCAGCGATGTTCCTGGTGTACTACATTTCTATTTCTACCATTGGAACTGCAATGACCGACTGGGTAAATGACGTTTTGTTCGGCTCCGATCCCTGGTCTTTCTTCGGTCTGGTGGACGTTCCATCTATTCCGGGCATTGCTACCTCTGCACTGGAAGCTATGAATGTAAGTGAGGCTATTCAGGGACTTGTAATCGATGGAATCATTGCCGGTATGGGTGCGGTAATCGGATTCTTACCCCAGATGCTGACCTTCTTCCTCTTCCTTGCTTTCCTGGAGGGCTGCGGATACATGGCCAGAGTTGCTTTCATCATGGATAGAATTTTCCGTAAGTTCGGTCTTTCCGGAAAGTCCTTCATCCCCATGTTGATCGGTACCGGTTGTGGTGTTCCCGGTGTTATGGGATCTCGTACCGTAGAGAATGATAGAGATCGTCGTATGACCATTATGACCACCACCTTCATTCCTTGTTCCGCTAAGCTTCCTATTATCGGACTTTTGGCAGGAGCAATGTTTGACAACTCTGCTTGGGTAGGCTGGAGTGCATATTTCTTAGGAATCTGTGCTATCGTATTCTCCGGAATCGTATTGAAGAAGACCAAGATGTTTGCCGGAAAGCCCGCCCCCTTCGTTATGGAGCTTCCTGCATACCATATGCCAAGACCTATTGATATTTTAAAGAGTGTAGGAGAAAGAGGAATGTCCTTCGTGAAGAAGGCGGGAACCGTTATCCTTCTGGCAACCATTCTGGTATGGTTCTTATCCCGCTTTAACTTTAGCTTACAGTATCTTCCTGAGGAAGATATGGATACTTCTATCCTGGCAGCTTTTGGTAATGCCTTGGCTTGGCTTTTTGCTCCTCTTGGATGGGGCAAGTGGAAGGCTGTTGTGGCAGCTCTTACCGGACTTATCGCAAAGGAGAATGTAGTAGGAACCTTCGGTACCCTCTTCCACTATGCGGGAAGCGTAGATTTAAAAGATGACAGTACGGCAATCTGGCCACAGGTTAAGGAATACTTTGCCAGCGGCGTAGCAGGCTACAGCTTCCTTGCTTTCAACCTTCTCTGCGCACCTTGCTTTGCAGCTATCGGTGCTATCAAGAGAGAGATGAACAACGGTAGATGGACCATCTTCGCTATTGCTTGGGAGTGCTTCCTGGCTTACTGTGTATCTTTGGTCATCTATCAGGTAGGCGGTTTGGTAACCGGTGAGGTTAGCTTTAACCCCTTCACCATCGTAGCATTTATCCTGATTCTTGCAGGACTTTGGGGCTTGTTCAGACCTTACAAGGAAGCGGCAACTCTTTCCGGTTCCGAAGAGCTGGCAGTGGAGAAGGCCATGGCATAAAGATTTTTATGAATGTATTCCGGAAAACGGAATGAGCTTGGAAAGGAGCTCCTGCCTTGCAGGGCTCTTTTTCATTTCTACTACTTAGAAAGTGGCAAAGCTGAAGCCTGAGACATTTTACTGTGTATTTGGCCGTTTTATACTGTCCTTTGCGATAGATAAGGAAAAGAGATAGTCGAAAAGAGATAGCTCAAAAAGAGATAGCTCAAAAACCAAGTTTTTTTGAAGAAATCCTAAAGAATATTAATTTTTAGAATAAACCTTTGGAAAATGACGGTTTTGCTATAATATAGTAAGTAAGTTCGTTTTGCGAGCGGTCTTATTCATCCGGGATAATCTAGCGGTTTATTATTTATTAGAGAAAGGAAGAAAAATGGGAAACGTTATCGTACTGGCCATTGTGGCGTTAATTGTAGTTGCCATCATTCGAGCTTTACGGAAGGAGCACCGGGAAAATGGCTCTTGTGCATATTGCAGTTATGCGAAATCCGGAAAGTGTGACCATGTAGGCCATGAAGAGTTGGATCATAAGGGACAAGAATTTCATTTGACCAAGGAGCAACAGGCTATTATTGACCGGCATACCAGAAACCGGAAGAAGGCTTAAATAAAGCATAAATAGAGTATGCATCTTGCAAGCTCTCCTGCATCCTGATTGATTGGGCATGCAGGATTGCAAAAAGATTTTGCAAGGCAAGATTGTAGGCAGAAACATTGACAGAAGTAACGACAGAAGTAATGACAGAGGCATCGGGAAAAGTCGGTGCAGGAACAGAGGGAGCTGTTCCGTTTAAAGGAGGGAAAAAGACATGATAAAGATTGAGTCCGCCCTGTTGCAGGTGGAGATTAACCGAGAAGCGGAATTACAGTCCGTGTTTGACAAAAAACGAAACAGAGAGTGCTTATGGCAGGGAGATGCAAAGTATTGGAAAGAGCGTTCCCCGCTTCTGTTTCCCTTTATCGGACGTCTTTTTCAGAAGGCCTATTATTACAATGGGGAGAAATACCCCATGGACGTGCATGGCTTTTTACGCTCCATGCAGGCTCGTATCGTAGATCAGGAAGAGGATTCCTGCACCTTGGAATTTCGGGATAGTGCGGAATCCAGAAAGATTTACCCCTTTTCCTTTCGTTTACAGCAAAGCTACCGGGTAAAGGACAATCGTCTGGATGTCTGCTCCAGAGTGGAGAATCTGGGAATTGAGGTAATGTATTTTGCGCTGGGAGGACATCCCGGTTTCTACCTCCCCTTTTCCAAGAAGCAGGCAATAAGTGATTACGCCATTCACTTCCCTAAGCAGGAAGCGATGATGGAGAAGGTTCGCTTTTCAAAAGACTTACTTACCTTGGAGGAACGGGAGAATTTCGCCTTGGTAAACGGGCGTCTCCCCTTGGAAACCGTTCTGTTCCGAAATGACGCGGTGGTGCTGGCGCACAGTGGAGGAGAACTGGTGCTGGGAAGTGATGACGAGCCGGTCTCCCTTCGTTTCCTTTATGAGGACTATCCCTATATTGCTCTCTGGCAGCCCTATGGAGAGAAAACGCCCTTCCTCTGTGTAGAGCCATGGACAAGCCTCCCCGGAAGAGAAGGCGTAATGGAGGAGCTATGCTCCATGAAAGACCGCATTTCCCTGGGACCGGATGAAGCAAAGAGCTTTTGCTACAGTATCATTTTAGAGGATAAATAGAGAAGATCGGATGCAGTATAGAAGAAAGCTCCGATGCAGTATAGGCCTGAAAAAGGGGCAATTTTATCCCGCGGTACTTGCAAACCGGCGGCGGGAAGTACTGTAGAAATCAATAAGCTGAAGCGATAGAAGCAGTATAGGTATGAAAGAGAGCAATCTGAGCCCGCCGGTACTTGCGAAAAACAAAGGTACTGTAGTTTTTCGCTTAGTACCGCTGCAGGGCGAAGTTAGCGGGAGCGTGCTCGATTACATACCTATACTGCTTCTGCGCGTGCCATATCAATGAATACAGTCCCTCCCTTCGCCGGCTTTATTTGCTTTCCTGCTTTGCTTCCAAATGCAGCTTCATCTCTTTCCGCTCCTTCCGGTAAAAATACAGCACCACCAGGAAGGTGAAGGCTTCAGATGCGGGGAAGGAAAGCCAAACCCCCGGCATTTTTAGAAGGGAAGAAAGTAAGAAGGCAAAAAATACAATAGCGATGGTGCCTCTCAGTAAAGAACAGATAAAGGCGGGGCGGGGATTGTTGGTAGCAGAGAAATAGCTTACCATCAGGATATTCAGCCCGGCCGCAAGGAAACCGATGAAATACAAGGGAATTCCTTCCTTGGCATACTGGTAGAGGATAGGATCATTTTCCCGGTTAAAAAGAGCGATACAGAAGTCACTTTGGAAAATGATGCTTGCCACAATCAAAATCGCCAGTACCAAAGCGCTTACAATGCCGTAATGCAGGTAGGACTGCAACTTATGAATATCACGTTTTCCGTAGCTGTTGCTGATTAAGGGCTGGCTTCCCTGAGCCAAACCATTGAATACACAGGTGCAGACAGAGGAAACATTGGCAATGACACCGTAGGCGGCAACACCGATATTTCCGCTAAGACCTAAAATCAGGCCGTTAAAGGTACTGATGGTCACGGCACTGGTCAGGTCGCCGACAAAGGCGGAAAATCCCAGCTTGCAGCAGGCACAGAGATGCTTAAAGCGCGGACTTTGCCAACGAAAGGCAATGGTATTTTTCGGACTCCGAAAATGCAGAGCGCAAAACAAGCTGGTAACCACCGGAGATAGGGCAGTAGCCAGAGCCGCACCGGTCATGCCCAAATTCATGGGGAACATGAAAATATAGTCAAATACGATATTAAAGAGGGAACCCATCAAAGAGCCGACCATGGCCATGGAGGGGTTCTTGTCATTTCTGGTGAAGGCAGTCATACTGCTGTTTGCCATAAAGAGGAAGGCAGAGCCTAAGATGATTCGAACGTAGATCATTCCCAGATTCTGCAATTCCGCATTTGCCCCTAAAATTGCCAAAACCTGCTTCGGAAAAAAGAGCCCGAAGAAGGTGAAGGGCAGGGCGAAAATGAAGTTCCAAAAAATAGCTTGTAAAAAGAAGGAGCTTACATCCTTTCCCGCAGCCTGTCGGATGCTGTATCTGGTGGCACAACCCACCGCAATCATATTGCCCAGGGCATTGAGAAGGCCGTACAGCGGAAGAATCAAATTTAAAACCGCAAGTCCATCGGTTCCCGCATAGGAAGAAATAAAATAGGTATCCGCTAAAATATAAACGGAAAGCCCAATCATCCCGGCTATACTTTGACTGACATAACGAAAAAACTTCTTCATTTCTAAACTCCCCTGACTCCCCTAACTCAAGATTTTTTTGCGAAAAAAATTTTACGGTAGTATAATGGCTGTCATTGTAGCATGGAAGTAGAAAAATTGCCAGAGAAGGGAGCGGAAGACATGGCCATAAGCGATGAGGAGAAGTTTCGGCAAATGCTGGAGGAACCGGTGAATCGTTTGATTCCCAAGTTGGCCGTTCCTTCCATGGTGTCCATGATTGTGGTGGCGGTGTATAATATGGCGGACACCTTCTTCGTTTCCCGCTTGGGAACCTCCGCCTCTGCCGCAGTGGGAGTGGTATTCTCCATGGCGGCAATCATTCAGGCAATCGCCTTCATGATCGGCATGGGTTGCGGAAACGAAATTTCCCGTTTGTTGGGAGCGAAAAAGCAGAAAGAAGCGGAACGCTATGTGGCAGTAGGATTTTTTACGGAATTGATTATCGGAACTATGATTGCAATCATTGCCGGCATTTTCGTAGAACCTCTGGTTTACGCTTTGGGATCCACCAAAACCATTGCTCCCTATGCCATGCAGTACGCCAGAATCATCCTTTTTGGAAGCCCCTTTATGATGGCTTCACTGGGCATGAACAATATGCTCCGCTTTCAGGGAAATTCCTTTTATTCCATGATCGGCATCAGTACCGGCGGTGTCCTCAATATGTTTCTGGACCCCCTCTTTATTTACGTCGGGAAAATGGGGATAGGCGGCGCTGCGGTGGCTACCGTAATCAGTCAAATGATATCCTTCGGCATTTTATTGTACCAATGCAACAGAATGCCGGCCTGCATTTCCGTATCTCCTCGAAATTTTAAGCCGAGTATCAAACGTTACAGCATTATTCTGCGCTTCGGCTGTCCCAGTCTCGCCAGACAGGGAATTGCCGGTGTTTCCACCATTTTGCTGAACTTTTCCGCCCATCCTTACGGAGATGCGGCTATCGCAGCTATGGCCATCGTAATGCGTGTCAGCATGTTCATCTTTTCCCTGGTTATCGGCTTCGGACAGGGTTTTCAACCGGTTTGCGGCTATGCCTATGGAGCCAAGCACTACAAGCGTGTGGCGGAGGCCTATCGTTTCAGCTTGAAGGTCTGCTTTATTATGCTGATTTTTGCCGGAGCAGGAGTCTTCCTTATGGCAAAGCCCATCGTCACCGCCTTCCGAAAAGAAGATGGGGAGGTTATTCGAATCGGCACAATGGCGTTGCAGCTGCAATGCCTGACCATGCCTCTGGCTGCCCAGATTACCATGGCCAATATGTTTTCCCAGACCACCGGCTATCCCCTTCGGGCCAGTATCGTGGCACTGCTACGGCAGGGCATTTGCCTGATTCCGATTTTGCTGATTTTTCCCCGTGCCTTCGGGCTTTTCGGCCTGCAAATGTCTCAGCCCCTCAGTGATATCTTTGCGGCGCTTATTGCAGCCCTGATTACCGGAGGAATTTTAAAGGAATTGAAGGAAAGGGAGAAGAAGGAAATTAAAGTATAGCGTTCATGGGATGGAAGCGGAAATAAAGAACTAAAGATGTAATATTTATTAGATGAAACCGGAATAAAGAGTTAAGAATAAAATATTATTCGAGACATTAGGACTTGCTCAATATTCTACTTCCCATATAAGATTCGGAGAATGGTAAGCTCATTGATATTAGAATGAACCATATAGAATATGACAAAATTATCAACATGAACCCTGTGAGTATTTCGACTTGTCCATGGTTCCCACTTGAAACTCTTCTTTCATTAGCTGTTGAACTTCTTCCACAGAATAACTCTTCCCTGTCAGAGTAGATTCATATCCTTCTTGTAATGCGGTATTTAATTCAGTTTGACTCATATTTCCTATAGCTGTTGGAACTTGGTAAGACAAGTGTAAATCCAAAGGAAATCCATTTGTCCGTACTATCTGACTATATAGCATTTGAATGGCGCTGGAAGGAGAAATTCCCAGTTGTTGTAGTATGCCTTCAGCATTTTCTTTTAATTTCGTGTCAATTCTTGCATAAACTGCTTTTGTATTTGCCATATAATTCGCCTCCTTTATTATCCCATAGTATAGTTTTAGTGGAGCTACTTTGCAAGCATTTGCAAGCAAATAGATGATTGATTATTGCGAGTAAAGTGATGATTGATTATGTTTCTATAAATTATCTAATCCTTATTTCATAACTTCGGGATAAGGCCATCATACTTGCTATTCACTACTCCAAACCTTATAATGCAATAAGGTATATTCATAAAATTTAACATAATGAATCATGGGAGAAAGAGCGTATGAAAAGAACAATGATGAAGACAAAAGGAACCGGAGCGGTTCTGCAGAAAAGCTTGGCAATCGTCTTTTTGGGATTGCTTCTAAGCCTTAGTCTGGTTTCCTGTAAAGGGAATAGTCAGGCAAAGGGAAGTGAAGGAACTAAGGCGGAAGAAAGTACATCGGTAAAGGCGGAAGAGAAAGCTGATGAATCTACTGTAGCTACAGAAGAAAGTACATCCGCCGGTTCAGAGGAGCTTAGTTATGATAGCGGAGCGGTAAACAAATCCAATATATTTGCATCCTATCCCGGAGATGCAATGTGGAAGAGTACTGCTAATGAGTATATGCTTATCCCTTATATTAAGGACGGAAAAGAACAGATTGAGTTTCGTCTTTATGGAGAAGCAAAGTTTTTATTAGAGGGGCTTTCCTTTTCCAAAACAGAGCAAAACGGTTTAAAGGTATCCGGCAAGATGCGAAACCTAAAAGACAATAGCTGGAACGGGGATGCGGATGTGACATGGAATAGTCTTGAAACCATTGATTATCCTATAGTGACTTTAACCAATGGTACGGAATTTACCGATGTAGATATGGGGGGAGATTATAGTTATGCCGGCTTGGTGAACAGTACAGGTCAATCCAATGCCGGAACGGCTACCAATGCTTCTGAATTTATTTTCCCATACGCCAACGAGAGACTGATTGCTCGGGGAGAGTATGGGAGCTTGGATGCGGCAACCCTCCGTTTAGCGATTAATGAAATTTATGCTCGCCATGGAAGACAATACGACACTCAAGACCTTAATGCATATTTTTCTTCTAAATCCTGGTATAGACCGCAGTACAGTAAGTCGGAATATGATAAGATTGAAAGTCAGGTTTTGAATTCTTACGAGCGAGAGAATATAAAGATCCTTACCGGATATAGAGACAGCCTGCTGGGAAAAGTAGGATAATAGAATGAAAAAGCAGTGGAAAAGAAATTCCAATATCTCCTCTCGTCCATTACCTTGGATGCGAGGAGATATTTTATTGCACACCTTATCCATTAACGGATATTATCCGAATATGGAGACTAGTATATTTACAATTGCCACATTACAATTATAGCACTACATAATTCTGTCGATTCTTTCCCTTCTTACTATGTCTATTCTTATTCCTATTTCTAAAAGGAGAATCTCATGCCTCAATTTCCAGCAAAAAATTCTAAAAATTCAAAAGAGCAACACACATTACAAAAATCAAGCTCTCAGCTAGAAGTAAAACAAGCTATTATATCATCCCTAACTCTTATGGATGATATCTTTATCAAAATCGTATTGCAGGATAAGCAATGCACCGAATTTATTTTACAAGTTATTATGGAAAATGATTCTTTACGTTTGAAAGATCAATGTATTCAGAAAGACACTCCCAATATTCATGGACATTCTCTTGTCTTGGATTGTTACTGCGAGGACAAAGAGCACAATCTATATAACATTGAAATCCAAAATGATTCTCAAGAAGCAATCCCGAAACGAGCTAGATTTCACGCCAGTCTAATAGACATTCATTCTCTAAAGAAAGGACAAAATTTCAAGCAATTACCTAAAACATATGTTATATTTATTACAGCTAAAGATATTTTCAAACGAGGACTACAATCTTATCATATTGAAAGAATCATTAAAGAAAATGGCCAGCCCTTTGATGATGACTCTTATATTATATACTTTAATACCTCGAAAATAGAAAATAATAGCTTGGGAAGACTGGCAGAAGATTTTCATGCCAACAATCCCAAGCAAATGCATTCGACAATACTGTCCAAAAGAGTAGCAGAACTTAAATCTACAGACTTTATGCAGAAGGGAGACAAAAATATGAATATTCTTTTAGAACGTTATCGCCAAGCTGCCCTAGAAGAAGGCAGAGAAGAAGGCAGTGAGAAATTAGCACAATTAATGGGTATTTTAGCGGAAAGTGGCAGACTGGAAGATATCAAAAAAGCTTCAAAGGATAAACGCTACAGAAAAAAACTCTTCCGTGAACTGAACTTAATGTAGAGGCAGTTCTATTATTGTGCATGCTTTAAGTGTAATTAGATATTGCCAGACCATTCCTTTTTATCATTGTCCCAAACGGAGTTGGACTTTGGATTATCGTTGTAAAATGGTTCGAGGAATCGTAAAAGCTAGGAATAAATCTCTTCTTGCTTAGTCATTTCATTCAACCTACCTCAAAATAGTTTATAGCCCAGTCCTTTAGTTCTTCAAATCGCTTTTGGTTTTCTTTTTTGATATTTAATCCGCTAAAGCTTTCTTCATGGGAATAGTAATATTTGCTCAAAGCTTCTACAAGAGCAGTTTCATCGCTATGCTCAAAATCGGAAAGCATATCATTTACAGCCTGGCTTGGACTGGAACAAAGAACATTTTCAAAACGTATATACTCTATAGCTTCCAAATCTTCTATGATATGGCATCGGATAGTTTCTTCCGAACTTTCCTCCAAGGCATAAACCTCCACCTTGCTTTCAGAAAAGTAGCCCACAAAGAGTTGCAAATATTCCAAGGCGGAGACAGAGCGTAAAATCATCGGCTGATTGCCCACTACATCTCTTAACCATGCTCTATTTGATGTATAGTCACTACTGATTTTCATATTGATCCTCATTGTCGTTCAAAGCGTTTTGTCATTTTTTGTAGTATAGTCTTTATCCCAAGAATACACAATCTTTTGCCAAGAGCTGTAGGTACATATAGTGCATTTTTTCGTTGCAATACAGACCGACTTCCCGTATTGTAAAACTTAGAATGTACTTGGAATACCTCACGCTTCGCGCGGGGCCCCTTGTGAAAAAAAGGCTTTATCCATGGCAGCAATATTGTTTTGTTTCACCCGGAAAAGCCCGGAATTTTAAGAAAATGGAGGAATAAATATATCTCTATAGTCATTCTTAATCGTCTCTCTTGACATCAGCCTTTCTTACAGCACCGTTGCTTCTTCCTGCACAAAGGTCGGAAACTGCTTTTTCATTCCGACGAGGCTGCAGCATCCTCGGATATAACCAGTGATACTCAGTAAATCCTTCATGGGAAGCATTTCTACCTTTTTGTTTCCGGAAATCTTCGCCTTGTCGAGAATTCTGCACGCATTGGTTTTTGTTTCTTTTCCCATACTATTCTCCTAACTAGGAAACTCGTCCCTTTTCCATCTCATAAATCCGGTCAGCAAGGGACATGGTGGATTGTCTGTGAGAAACCAGCACTACAGTCTTTCCTTCTTTTTCTTTCTCTAAGGACTGCAAAATAATTCCCTCGTTTAAGACATCGAGATTACTGCTAGGCTCATCGAGAAGCAGAAGCTCCGCATCGTGAAGGAAGGCTCTTGCAAGACCTATTCGTTGCTTTTCTCCATCAGAAAGAGAATCTCCAAGCTCGCCCACCTTTGTTTCATATCCTTTGGGGAGGCTCATGATAAAGTCATGAATGCTTGCTTTCTTCGCCGCATTTTCAATCTCTTCCTGCGTAGCGGAGAGCTTTGCGACCGCAATATTTTTCCCGATGCTATCATGGAAGAGAATGGTATCCTGTGTCACATAGCTCGTCATTTTGCGAAGGCAGTCCGTATTGATTTCCTTCACATTTTTTCCGGAAAATAAAATCTCTCCCTTTTTCGTATCCCAGAAACGCATAAGCAGCTTTAAAAGAGTGGATTTTCCGGAGCCGCTGACACCGTGAATCCCGAGAACCTTTCCCTTCGGAATGTCAATCGAAACCTGCTTCAGAATGATTTCATACTGATAAGAAAATGTAAGTTTTTCGACGTTTGCACCGTTAAATTCAATATTTTCTCCGTTTGATACCTCTTCTACCGCCGGCTCCTCCTCTAAAAGGGAAAGCACCCTCTCTCCGGAGGCCAAGGTCTGGTTTAGGGTATTGGAAAGAGAAGAAAGTGCTACAACCGGTCCAAAGGAACTCATCATGGCAAGGGTGGAAAGAAGCATTTCAGAAAAGCTGACTGCATTTCTCTGATAAAGGAAAAGCATGGTAAAGAGCATTCCCCAGGAAAAAAGCTGAATCGCAAGATTCGTCACCGCACGCTGTGAGCCCTCAAAGGAGCTTAAGTTTCTCTGGAAAGCAGAGAGTCTTTTCGACCTTTCGTCCATTTCCATAGCTTGTTTTTCTCCCACATGGTATTGCTGGATTTCATCCAGACCGTAGAGACTATCCAAAACAAAGTTATTTAGCTCACCCATCTCGCTTCTAAGCGCCATTCCGGCTTCTGCGCTGCGCTTTCCGTTCCAAATGGGAAGTAGCACGCCGACAGTAAGATAGGCAAAAAAAGCAATTCCCCCAGCCAGGATATGTTGCTTTCCGATAAAAATCAGCATAATCAGCGAAGTTAAAAAGGCAATTGCAATCGGGGAAACGGTATGCGCAAAAAAGACCTCTAAGAGTTCGATGTCCGAAGTAATGACGGAGATGAGATTCCCCTTTTCCTTTCCCTCCAACTTTGCCGGGCAGAGTTTTCTTAATATGGCAAATACCTTGTGACGGATAATCGCTAAGATTCGAAAGGCAATGTAGTGGTTACAATACTGTTCGCCGTAGTGCAAGCTTCCACGTGCTACGGCAAAGAGGAAAATCACGGTAAAGAGCTTCTGCCATGAGCCTGTAACAAAAGAGATGACGCCCCCCGGCATAAATAAACCGTCTCCGGAAAGCCCATGCAAAGCAGGAAGCTCCAAAATCCCCTTTAGGATTCCGTATCCCCCGAGAATGGTCAGGAAGATTGCACATAAAAATCCCAAAACACCTAAGATAATACCGGTCAGCATTACTCCCGTAAGAGGCTTTACAAGAACGATAAGTTTCCGCATAATGGCCAAATCCGACCTTCTTTTATTCATGCTTTTCCCCTCCTTCCTCTACCGTATCTTCCCTTTCTCCTGTTTTATCCTGCAAGTCTTCCATAATCCCTTGTTCTTCAAAACCAGTATCTTTTTGTTTTTCTGTAGAACTTTCTTTACGTGTTTCGGAAAAGATTTCCAGCTCCTTTTGTTCCTTAAACAAACGGCTGTAGCTGCCTCCCTTTTTAAGGAGCTCCTCATGCTTTCCGGCTTCCGCCACTCTACCGTTTTCCAACATGAAAATACAATCACTCCCTACAACATTAGCCAGCCTATGGGAAATCAAGAGAATCGTTCTGCTCTTTGCAAGCTCATGAATGACCTCCATAATCCTTTCTTCACTTTCCGCATCAATATTCGATGTCGCTTCATCAAAAATATAGACCGGAGTATCGTGGAGAAGTGCTCTTGCAAGAGAAAGTCTCTGTTTCTGCCCTCCGGAAATATTGGTACCATTCGAAAGGAGCGGCATAGCAAGTCCGCCCTGTGCTTCTATAAAGGAGAGGAGGTTTACCTTTTTTAAGGCTTCCTTCATCTCCTCCTCTGTTGCACCGGGATTTCCAAGAAGAAGATTATCCCGCACAGTCCCCTTAAAGATCCAACTGTCATGCCCGATCATCGTCATTTTATCGAGGACAGACCGAGACGAAAATTCCGTAAGCTCTCTGCCGTTTAACTTTACGGAGCCTTTGTAGCCCTTATTTTTCCCCATAAGAATCCCGGCTATAGTGGATTTTCCGGATCCGGAAAGACCCACGAGGGACACAAAGGAATAGGCAGGAATTTCCAATTCGACATCACGAAGGATTTCCCGACTCTCCTCATAGGAAAAGCAAAGTTTCTCCATAGAAATCCGTATTTCTTTTTCTTCCAGTACAGCTTTCCCGTCTTCCGCTTCCGGAAGATCCAGGAAAGCAAAGATTCGGTCACTTGCCTTCATGCCGTTCATGCCGATATGAAAGAAGCTTCCGAGCAGTCGCATGGGGAGAAAGAATTCCGCCGCAAGGAGGGTAATCATTAAAACATCGGAAAGAGAAATTGCCCCTTTGGAAAATTGACCAAGTGCCGAGATGATCCCGACCGCCGCCCCGCCGTAAGCGATAATATCCATCACCGAAGTACTGTTTAACTGCATGGAAAGCACCTTCATCGTGATTTTCCGGAAAAGCTCCGCTTCCCTGTCCATGTCCTCCGCTGCAGCCTGATCCGCCTGATAAATCTTTAAGGTGGTCATGCCCTGCAGCTTTTCCAAAAAGCTGTCGCCAAGTCCATAATAGATTGCAAAATAGTTACTGAGTAATTTTTTGGCTACAATCATAACAAGCATAATGACAATAGGAATAAGAGGCACAGCAAGTAGGAGGAGCAGTGCCGTTTGAACGCTGATGCGCGAGAGGATAAAGAAGAGGGTAATCGGAGCCAAAAGGGAGTAGAAGAACTGACTTAAGTACCTTCCGAAATAGGTTTCCAGCTGTTCCACGCCTTCTCCTGCCATTTGCACGATTTCCGCGCTGTTTACGCTTTCTCGATAAGCCGGTCCGAGGGCAAGCATTTTCCCATAAATCTTATTGCGAAGGATTCGTTTCACATCCGCACTGGCATGAAAGCTCGCCTTTGTATACAGGCGGTCGCAGAGAAAGCGAAAGCCCAGTCCGAGCAGAACAATCCCCATAGTCAGGGCTATTCCCTCCGTACTTAATTTCTTCTGCCAAGCATTCTCTAAGAGATGAGCAATATTGTACACAATCACGACCTGTGCAAGGAGTGAAATCCATTGCCATACTATCTGCTGTACGATATACTTTCCGGCTCCCTCTAAGAGCCGAATCAAACGCATTTTAATCATTAATTCTCCCTTTTCTTTTATCTATTTACACTTTCCTTTTCCATCATTTCAGTTTTATCCCCTAAGCATCCGGCTTTTTTCCCGCTTTCTTATTTTTCATTCCCTCTACCGCATGAGAAATCGATAAGAGCGGATGATGGAGCAGCATACTCGGTCCGCTTATCCGCATGACCGTCCGAATCTTCTCCCGCATTTCCGGCGAGTAGCAGTGTACCGGGCAATAACTGCAGAAACTCTTTTTTTCCATAAAAGGACAACGGGCAATCCTCGATATGGCATAGTCCGAAAGCGCCTTACATTCTTCGCAAAGTGCCCCGGATCCACCGTGCTTCTTCTTGCAGTATAGAGAAATCATCTCCGAGATCAAACGGATTTCACCCTGTCTCTTCTTTTCAATCTGCTCTGAATTCATAAAGCGCATTCCCTTTCTTTGCCAATAGGGTAAAGATTTTGTCAGTTGCTAAAGGAATAAAAAGAGAGTAATCATTAACACTTTGATACAATGGTTTCGACTAAAAAACTATGCAAAGGAGATTACTCTAATGGATATTGTAGCACTATTGGAGGTTTTGGCAAAAGGCTTACTTGACGCAGAGAACAAATATAGTGGCTTTTCTCTTGTAATTTATGATTTTCGAAATACAATGAAAAGTAAAGGATTTGTCTTGTGCTTTACTTTAAGATTAGGAGGAAGAGGATGGCAGAGCTACAGTATAATTTGATTGATGATTGGGAAAAGAAAGAGGTGGATCTTCCTGCATTGGAAGAAGCTTTAGAGCAGGGAAGCTCTGATCGTTATAGTGGAAAGGTATTTCATGATATTGCCGCAAAGTGGAAGAAATACAAGAAAAGGGGCATTTCGAATCTTTACCTTTTAAAGGAAGCTGAAGATGAAGGTCTGGCTTGTGCGTACTATGCTTATTCGATTACAAATGGTGTGATAGAGGAGGCACAGCTGGAAAATTTGCGTGCGCTTTGCGCAGAGAAGCTCTCTACTGGAGAAATGCGTGCCAGTGCATCCTTCTGTAAGGCATCTGAATGGTGGGATACCAATCCTACTTATCTTACGAAGCTGGTGGAAAAGGGAGAGGCAGATAGGCTGTATGAATACCTGAGTGCACAGCTGTTCCCCCAAGGGATAGTTCTCACCTCTCTAAGTGCGAAAATGAATGCTAAAGAAGAGCTTGCCTGCTCGGCAATCGCTTGGGGCTTAAAGGAAGGCGGATTTTTCAAAAAAGGCGCTTACATGAGTAGAGCAATCGATAATCGCTATCTTTAAAGACGCATAGCTGTTCTGACAATTCCTAGGCCGTTAAAACGGCAAAGCCAAAATCCCCTGTTGAAACAGCATATACAGGACGGTGCCGGAGAAGATGGAAAGCAGCATATTCCGCTTCCAACAATGCATCAGGATGGTTAGTCCAAGAGAAAGAAACTCCGGTAGTCCTTGGTTTCCGCTAAATAACTGAACATTACGAAGACAATACACCAAAAGCAGAGCAAAGCTTGCGGGAGGCAGAGCCTTTCCCAGATATTGCACTGTTTTAGGGGTATTTTTTTGAAATAAGATAAAGGGCAAAAAGCGGGTCAGCATGGTGCCCAGAATACAAAGCGCTATGATAATGATGCGTTGCCATACAGTCATAAGCTTGCATTCGCTTCCATAAATTGCTGTTCCAGCTTAGGCTTTGCCAGGAGGAAAATGCCTAAGATTCCCAGCATGGCAGGTAGGATGAAATGCTCTGCTTTAAAAATAACTAAGGACAGGATGGATACCCCCAGTCCCAGCATGGCAATACCGTAGAACAGATGTCGAAGCTGAATCATAATAGCCAGAAAAAGCGTTTCCATAGGAGCGAAAGGACCTAATAGAAATCCTACAGCCAAGAGCTCTAAGGAACCGCCGTAGATTAAGGAAGCCATAAAGAAGGTGTAGACCACGGAAAGGCCGGCGCTGTGCATATAGATACCGTAAGCAAAGCCCAGAAATAAAAAGCCGGTTAAGATGGGAACGGTATGAGGGAAGGCGGAAAAAATTGTCTCGAATGTTATACATTATTCGGGACAAAGTGGAAATAGTCTGTATAGGAGTAGATAAAAGTTCAGCCTATCTGTCCCCTTACCCTTGAATATATTCCTGTTAATATTGTAAACTTAGGTAGTCGTTTTTAATAAAATCAATACAAAAAGGTAAAGAGGATCAACTATGACTGTCACTAAAATAGAGTGCCCCAATTGCCATGGCCAGCTTGATATACCTGATGGATTAAAAGAAGGCTTTGTCACCTGTAAGTTTTGTAATACCAAGGTATACATCGAGCCGTATAAGCCGAACATTACTCAGAATTTTAATATAAAGGAAGTGAATTACAATAAGCCCGATGCCACCGTACATAATAACTCTAAGTTGCTTAATGTAATTGCGGTTGTTGTCATTCTCGGCATTCTTTCCACTGCTTTTCTGTTTGTAAGTATCCTTCCCCTTCTTCGTTATCGTTCTCCCGGAATTGTCAGCAATAAGGAAAGCTACCGAACGACTCCGAAAGCGGATGTGATGAAAAGCTTTTCTGAAAAGGCCTTTTCCAAGCCCTTGTCAAAAATTACGGCGAAGGACTATGCTTCTTTACAGTACCTTGCTATCATCAAGAAGAAGGATCTTTCTGACGGTGTGGATAAATGGTTTTTCTCTTACTCCACTTCGGTGGACGATTCCGGAAAGCCGGTCGAGGAACATACCGTCTATCTTCCCGGAGCGGATTATCTTGACGAAGAGGATATACAGCCTTTCACCGGTTTAATTTCTCTTTCCCTCGGCTCCGGTTTTCGCTATTCCTATGATGATGACAATGCCAATGATCTTCGTTGTCTTTCCAATCTGCAATTTTTTTCTACAGAATACGCTACTTTTAGCGAAATGGAAAGAACACTTCTGAATCCCGAGAAAATCATCGGTCTTTCCGGCGTTACGTTCCGCGATGAGCCGTCCTACAGTTATGATTATTCGAAAACGAAAGATATTGCAGATATTTACAAGTCTTTCTCTTCTTTAAGAGAACTCTCCGTATCGGTAGACTCGGATTTCGAGCCGGGAATCAGTGTACTCAGCTATTTTCCGAATCTGGAACACTTAGCTTTAAGAATAGAAAGTGGTAGAGATGAGCCATTGGACCTTTCTCCACTCTCCTCTTTAAGCAATTGTAAGAGCTTATTTATAAACGGACCCTATTCGCAGTCTGTAGGAAATCTTAGTGTTCTATCCGGTATGCCTCAGATTGAGAATCTGGGAATTTCCAACATTCCGAATTTTAAAGATCTACAGTTCGCGCAAAATATGCCGAAGCTGAAGTCGCTCCATCTCGTCAGTCTTCCGATTCTTTCATTGGACGGGCTGAGAAATATAAGTTCTTTAAACAGCCTTTACCTGGACTGTAGTAATCTGAAAAATGCCGATGCTCTGTCGAGCCTTACTTCTTTACAGACTTTGGGCTTTGCTTACCATAATTATGAGATTCCGGATTTACACGGCTTATCCGCTTTGGAAAATGCAGAGGTTTATTGCAATGACTTGGATAAAATCGCGGGTATGCCATCTCTTAAGAGTTTGACTATCCATAATAGTGCACAGGAATATGAGGGAGACTTCCTACGCGGTATGAATAGCCTAAGTGATTTAGTGATTGTCGGAAACGGCATTATAGGAGAGGTACTGCCTTCTTTAGGGCCGGCTTTACGGGAGCTTCCTTCCCTACAAAAAGTTACTTTCCGCGGAACTCCCATGGACAGTTACCAAGACTACAGCAGTTCTCTTTCCAATCTCGGCGTAAAGGAAATGTATTTTCTGCTCGAAGATGATAGTATTACGGCGGACAAGCCTCTTCTTCCCCTTTATCTGAGCAAACTGGAGGACGATTATACGGTTCAGGTCTTAAATCTTTCTCTTGCGAGAATCCAAAATTTGGATAATGAAACAAGGAACTTCTATCCCAACGCAAAGGCCTATCTCTCCCATTTTAAGGCTCTGAAAAGGCTGTACATTGCCGGAAATACACTGGAGAACCTGGATTGTATAGAGGGGCTTACAACTCTTGAGGAGTTGGATATTTCGGAAAATTACATCTCTGATATCTCCGCCCTCCGGAATTTTCCGAACTTAAAGAAAGTAAAACTCTCCGGAAATCCTGTAGTGAATATGGAGATTTTACTGGACAGTATAGAAATTGTTCCAAGCTTAGACTAAATAGCGGGCTGAAAAGACTAAGTTGAAGTACTGTATATTGGTGCATTTCATAAATTGTGATATTATCTTAGGAAATTTACCAATTTGACATTTCTAAAAATATTTGTTATACTTCCGGTAAATAAAAAGGGTGTCCCGCTACCGTTAAAGGTGGAGCATTAAAGAAGGTGTCTCACTACCTATATCCCAAAGGTGAAGCATTAAAGCGAACAGAGAGGATAAAACCTCTCTGTTTTTTTAGGAGAAGACAATGGCAGAAGCGATTAAATATGGATTTTACGCTATAAATCCTGATTATCTTGAATATCTCAATCAAATAGATTCAGAAGTTTATTACAACCCATCATATAGGAACAGTATTAAACCATTTGTTGGAATTATTGTTGGAATAGAAAACTATAATTATTTTATTCCAATATCTTCTGCAAAGGAAAAGCACAAAAGATGGAAGAATGTTTCTGATGAGCATTTTTTGATTTATGAAGTAATTGATAATAACATTACTATAAATGGAGATATATACAAAGATTACTCTGATGAAGAAAAAATGCACATATTGTCTATATTGGATATTAAGAAAATGATACCTGTACCGAAGGGTTGTTATGAAAGAATTGAGTTTGATAAGCTTGATGACATCAGATACAAAGACTTATTTGAAAAAGAATATGCTTTTTGCCTTAAGATAAAAACAAAGGTTATGAAAAAGGTAGAAAAATTATATCAAAAGCAAAAGGAAACAGGAACTATCAGAAGAGCAAATTGTAATTTTTCAGAGTTAGAAAAAGCAATGCTGGACTGGAAGTAAAATATAAATTACTTATGCATAATCAAGTAAGTGGAATAATATTTTGCTTCTCTTTTTTGCGATGAAAGGGGGAGGCAAATGACAGATGAAGAGTTTTTGGACTACTATAGGAAATCCGAGCAAAAAGTAAGCGGCTAAACCATCATTTTCAAATCATCGCTTTCAAATCATAACTTTCCCTAAAATTTATTGCACAGAACTTCTTTTCAGAGTATTCTTGAGCGGTATTGAATTTAAGGGGGAGAGAAGATGTTTTCTATACTGTTGCTCATGATTTATCTGGCATTTGTCAGTCTGGGACTGCCGGATGCTTTGCTGGGCTCGGCCTGGCCGATCATGTATCAGGAATTTGCTGTTCCCGTATCCTATTCGGGAACAGTTTTTATGATTATTTGCGGAGGAACCATTCTCTCCAGCTTAAACAGTGAAAAATTGAATCGTCGCTTTGGAACCGGGAAAATTACGGCAATTTCGGTGCTTTTAACCGCCATTGCCTTATTTGGTTTCTCTATTAGCCACAGCTTCCTTATGCTCTGCCTTTTTGCCATTCCCTATGGCCTTGGAGCCGGTTCTGTGGATGCGGCTTTAAACCATTATGTGGCTCTGCACTATTCCAGCAGACACATGAGCTGGCTACATTGTATGTGGGGCTTGGGAGCCTCCGTAGGTCCTTATATTATGGGCTTTGTTTTACAAAGGGGCGAGCCTTGGAGCAGGGGGTACCTGATTGTTTCTCTGATTCAATTTGCTCTGGCTATTGCCCTTTTTTGCAGTCTTTCTTTATGGAAGAAAAAGCCGGAGGAACTTAAGGAAAATGCTGCAAGCACTGCAAAACAAGAAAATTCTCAGCAAAATGAGTTCCGGCAAAATGAATCTCAGCTGGAATCCTGTTCTGAAGAAGCTAAAAAGCAAGAAGCTCTTCCATCTGGAGTCTCCAAACAAAAAGCTTTAAGCCTGAAAGAGATTTTTGCCATTCCCGGAGCCAAGGAATGTATGGCAAGCTTTTATTCCTACTGTGCTCTGGAGCAGACCGTGGGCTTATGGGCAGGCTCTTTCATGGTGCTGGCTCTTGGAATGGAAGAGAATCTGGCGGCTTCCTTTGTGGCTTTGTATTACTTTGGGATTACCTTCGGCCGTTTTCTTTCCGGCTTTTTTACCATGAAATGGAAGGATGAGCAGTTGGTACTGGGGGGAAGCGCCATTGTCTTCTTCGGTATTTTTCTCCTCTTTACGCCCTGGAGTAAGGCTATGGTACTGCCGGCCTTAATTCTCATCGGCCTGGGCTGTGCCCCGGTTTATCCTTCCGTAATTCATTCCACTCCCTACAACTTTGGGGTGGAGCATTCCTCAGCCCTGATTGGAGCACAAATGGCCTCAGCCTATGTGGGAACCTTGATTATGCCTCCCCTCTTTGGGGTGCTGGGAAGAAGCTTTAGTATGAAGCTCTTTCCCTATTACTCTATGTTCCTCTTGCTTCTTATGATATTTGCCTACAGAAGAATGCTCCAAGTGACCAAAAAGGCTAAACTGCTGCGCCGAGGGAACGGCAACAGCAAGCCGGTACAGTAAAACAAGACCGTATATAAAACAAGGCTGCATATAAATCAAGATAGTAAAACAGAAAAATAGTACAACAGTAAGATAATACAACAGCAAGCCAGTACAACAGCAAGTCAGTACAACAGCAAGCCAATACCCTAAAGAAAGGATGGACATCCTATGCAAAAAGTACATGAAGAACTGGAACGTATTTTGCCCAAGGCCATCGCCTTGGCGGAAGACATTTTCAAAAACCCGGAGCTGGGCTATAAGGAATTTCGGAGCCGAGAAAAGGTGGAAGAGGCCTTACAGGATGCGGAGATTCCCTTTACCGAGGTGGCTTACACAGGACTTATGGCGACTTTGGATTCCGGAAAGGAAGGTCCCTGCATCGGCTTAGTTGCAGAGTTTGATGCGGTGCCGGTTCTGGGACATCCCTATGCCTCAAGCGACCAAAATGCCGCCCACGCCTGCGGCCACTATGCCCAGACCGGGGTGATGCTTTCCGTATTTTTGGCGCTGAAGGAAGCCGGGATTATGGAACAGCTTCCGGGAAAGGTGAAGCTTTTCTTCACTCCTGCGGAAGAATTCTGCGACATGGATTATCGAAGAAATCTCATTAGAGAGGGGAAGGTTTCCCATTCCTCCGGCAAGCAGGAAATGATTTCACTGGGACTTTTTGATGAATGTGCGGTGCTTCTGTCCTGCCACAGTATGGGGCTCATCGACACGGACTATCAGGCCGAGGTGGGAGCTTCCTTAAACGGCTTCTGCCAAAAGAAGGTCACCTTCCTGGGCACGGAGGCCCATGCCGGGGCTAACCCTCATTTGGGGGTAAATGCTCTTCATACCATGACTTTAGCGATTTCCGCCATCAATGCCCTTCGGGAAAGCTTTCCGGAGGAGGATTGCATCAGGGTGCATTACATCGTAACCGAGGGGGGACAGACGGTGAATTCCGTTCCTGCCAGAACCAAGATGGAAATGTATATTCGGGGAAAGACGGTGGAGGCTATCCGAAGCACGGAGAGAAAGGTGGACCGGGCTTTACGGGGAGCGGCTCTGGCCATAAACTGCGACCTGGAAATCCAAAATACCCCGGGCTATTTTCCCTTGGAGCAGGATCCGGCTCTTACGGAGCTGGTACGGAGCCAGATTCTTCGCTATATGCCGGAAAGCCGGATTGCGGAGGGAACCCACGGCACAGCCTCCGGGGATATGGGAGACCTGTCCATGCTTTTCCCCACGGTGGAAATCGGCATTTCCGGCTTCAAGGGACGAATTCATGGCCGGGACTTCGGCACGGAAAATGAAAGGGAGGCCTATCAGATTCCCGCCCACTATTTTGTGGATACGGTCATGCGACTTTTGGAAAACGAGGGGGCGGAAGCCAAAAGAATCCAAGAGAGCTTTGTACCCAAATTCAAGAAGGAGAACTATCTGGCAGAGCTGGATAGACTTCATACAAGTTTATTTTACGAAAGGGAGAAGGAATAATGAGAAAAAAGAATTGGATTTTAGGATTGAGTGCAGTAGGAATGATGGCTGTTTTGGCAGCTTGCGGAGGCAATGCAAATGCTAAAGCCACCACCGCTACAGAGGCCGCGAAGGAGGGAACTACCCCGGCAGCTAAGGAGGAGAAGGCGGAAGGCAATAAGGAAAGTAACGGCAAGAAGCTGAAGGTCACCCTTTTGGTTACCGGTTCCTTCGGAGACAAGGCCTTTAACGATTCCGCGCAGGCAGGAATGAAGAAGATTCAGGAAGAGCTTTCCGACAAGGCGGAAGTGACCATGGTGGAAATGGGGAACGACAAGACCAAGTTTGAAGGGGCTATGCAGGATGCTTCCGAGTCCGATGCGGATTTGATTATCACCGGTCTTTGGGACATGAAGGAAATCACCGAGAAGATTGCCCAGGAATATCCGGAGAAGAAGTACATCCTTTTCGATACTGCTGTAGACTATACTTTGGGAGACCTTTCCAATGTATATTCCATGAGCTATAAGCAAAATGAGGGTGCCTTCCTGGCCGGTGTTTTGGCAGCAGGGGTAACCAAGTCTTCCATGCCCTATGCAAATGAAGACAATATCATCGGTTTCGTAGGCGCAAAGGATACCGCTGCGGTCATCAATGACTCTGCAGTAGGATATATTCAGGGTGCAAAGTTTATGGATCCTGAGGTAAAGGTATTGGTTTCCTATGTAGGCTCCTATGTGGATTCCGCAACAGCAAAGGACCTGGCATTGACCCAGTATGCCAACAATGCGGACACCGTTTTCGTAGCAGCAGGTCCTGCCAGTGTAGGGGTTATCGAGGCCGCGGCGGAAAGCAAGAAGTATGTCATCGGTGTAGACTCCGACCAGGCGGAAGCTTATGCCGGAAAGCCTGAGCAGGAATACATCATTTCCTCCGCCATCAAGAATGTGGGAGAGAGCCTGTATCTTTCCGTGGAAAAGGCGGCAGAGGACAAGCTTCCCTTCGGAGAAGCGGAGGTGCTGGGCCTTAAGGACGGCGTAGTCGGCATTGCGGAAAATGACATTTACAAGAAGGAAGTACCGGAAGACGTGCAGAAGAAGGTAGAGGACGCAAAGCAGGATATCCTTGGCGGCAAGGTGACTGTAGACACTGCTTACGGTATGGAAGAAAGCAAGTTAAAGAGCATTATCAGCGGCGAATAAATTAACAGGAGGAACTGTGGAAGTCATAGCAGGAAGAGGACTTTACCAGATCTATCCCGGTGGCGTTTTGGCCAATGAAGACGTGAATCTCTCCGTGGAAAAAGGAGAGATTCATGCTTTAGTAGGGGAAAATGGAGCAGGCAAGTCCACATTGATGAAGATGCTCTATGGAGAAATCGCCCCCACTAGGGGGAAAATACTGGTAAAGGGAGAGGAAGTGGAGTTTCATTCCTCCAAAGAAGCCATGGAAAAAGGCATCGGCATGGTACACCAGCATTTTATGCAGATTCCTTCCATGACGGTGGCGGAGAATCTGGTGCTGGGAACCGGCAAGTCTTTATTTGTTGACCGTAAAAAAGCGGTGGAGGAATGTAAGGCACTTTCCGAAAAATACGGTCTGCAAGTGGAGGCGGAAAAAAAGGTTTCCGACATTTCCATTGCCATGCGACAGAAGCTGGAAATATTAAAGGCGCTTTATAGAGGAGCGGAAATCTTTATTCTGGACGAGCCCACAGCGGTGCTGACGCCCCAGGAAACCGAGGAGCTTTTTGTGCAGCTTCGGAGCTTGCGGGAAAAGGGGCATACCATCCTCTTTATTTCCCATAAATTGCAGGAAGTAAAGGCTCTTTGCGACAGAATGACCATTCTTCGGGACGGAAAGACCATGGGAACCTATGGGGTGGAAAGCCTGTCGGAGGCGGACATTTCCCGACTGATGGTGGGAAGAGAAATTCATCTGGATATCGAGAAAGAGTCCTATTCTCCGGGAAAAAAGGTCTTTTCCGGGAAAAACATTTTCCTGCAGGGAGAGAGGGGAAAGGCGATTTTACAAAATCTGTCCTTCTCTCTTTCCGAGGGAGAAATTCTGGGGATTGCCGGTATTGACGGAAATGGACAAAATGAGCTTTGTCAGGTCTTGGTGGGAACGCTTCCGGCAAAGGGGGCAGAGCTTCTGCTCTTTTCCCAGGACTTTTCTGCATTTTCCGTACAGAAACGACAGGACCTGGGGATTTCCTATGTGTCGGAGGATCGCTTCCTCTATGGCTCCGCGCCCAAGCTTAGCTTGGAGGAAAATGCCATTTCCCGCAGCTATCGGGAGAAGGCGCTTTTTTCCTTCGGGCTTTTAAACAGCGGAAAGATTCAGGCCTTTACCAAGAAGGTCCTTTCGGCCTTTTCCGTAAAATACAAAAATACCAAGCAGGATGTGAAGTCCCTTTCCGGCGGAAATGCCCAGAAGCTGATTTTCGGGCGGGAATATGAGGCCAATCCTCATTTGTTCATCCTGAATCAGCCCACCAGAGGAATTGATGTGGGCGCTATTGCCTTTATCCGAAAGAAAATTTTGGACATGCGGAAGAATAAGAAGGCGGTGCTACTCATTTCCGCAGATCTCGGGGAGCTTCTGTCCCTAAGTGACCATATTCTTGTGATGCATGAGGGGCGCTTTGTGGGCTATCTGGACAATGACGGCAGTCTGACGGAGGAGGAGCTGGGCTTATATATGTTGGGCGTTAAAGAAGACAGTCAGGAGAGAATAGGAGAGGCTTATGAGCAGTAAACAACAATTTCAGCTTTTTCGTTTTATCCTGGCGCTGGGCATATCCCTTGGCATTTCCATGCTGATTATCTTTTTAGTAAGTAAGGAGCCCTGGACAGCCATTTCCTACCTGCTTTTGGGTCCCCTTGGCAGTATGCGGCATTTTCTTTCCATCTTTGCCCAGGCCACCCCGCTGATATTCACCGGACTTGCCCTAAGCCTTTGCTTTAAGTCGGGAAACTTTTCCATGATAACGGATGCCTGCCTCTATATTTCTGCGGTGCTTACCGCGACCTTGGCTATCCGTATGAGCCTGCCCTTCCCTCTGCACCCCTTAGTGATTTTACTATTGGCGGCAGTGATGGGAGGAATCATCGGAAGCCTGCCGGCATTGGCGAAGCTATATTTTAAAGCCAATGAGCTGGTCACTTCCTTGATGCTAAACTATGTCTTTTTCTATCTGGGACTCTTTACCATCAGCAAATACTTTGCGGATCGGGAGGCAGGAACCTTTGCTTCCTTAAAGTATGCCAAAACTGCGGTACTGCCGATTTTGGTGAAGGGCAGTAAGCTGCACCTGGGCTTTTTCCTGGCCCTGCTTTTGGCGGTACTTTTCAGCATTCTGCTGTACAAAACCCGCTTCGGCTATGAGCTTCGGCTTTCCGGAAGTAATCCTTCTTTTGCGAAAATGGTGGGCATTTCCTCATCAAAGGTGATTCTCCTGACCCAGGTTCTGGCGGGAATGGTGGCCGGCCTTGGAGGGGCGGTGGAGCAAATGGGCATGTATCAGCGTTTTAACTGGCAGGAGTCTCCCTCCTATGCCTGGGACGGAGTGATTATTGCCATTCTTTCCCGAAACAATCCGGCGCTGGTGCCCTTTTCCGCCCTCTTCCTGGCATATATCCGTGTGGGAGCGGATATCATGTCCAGAAAGTCCGATGTGCAAAATGAATTGGTAGCCTTGATTCAGGCTCTACTGATTCTCTTCGTAACCGCGGAAGCCTTCCTCTCCGGCTGGGAGCATAGAAGAGAAGTGAAGGAATCCCTGGCGGCAACGGACGCCGCCCTGCCGGCAGCTGTAAGCGCCAAGCCGGAAACGGGAAAGGAGGAGGCATAATGGGAGAACTGCTATCCATTTTGGGAAAGGAAGACTTTTACTTTGCCATGCTTCGTACCGCAACACCGGTACTCCTCACCACACTGGGAGCCATGACCGCCTCCAGGGCAGGAGTCAGCAACATTGCCTTAGAGGGGACCATGCTCTTTGCCGCCTTCTTCGGGGTGATTGTCAGTGCCTTTAGTCAAAGCGCTCTTTTGGGCTTTTTGGCGGCGGTAGGAATTGGCCTTTTGATATCCCTGCTTCTGTCCTACTTTATCTTGGAGCTACATTCCAACGGAATCCTTTCCGGTATTGCCTTGAACACCTTAGCTTCCGGAGGAACCGTATTTCTTCTGTTTTTGATTACCGGGGAAAAGGGAGCTTCCACTTCTTTACACAGCTTAAAGCTTCCGGCTTTAAATATCCCTTTGCTGGAGAATATTCCCTTTGTGGGAAAGATTCTTTCCGGACAGCATATCCTGACCTATGTAAGCTTGATTTTGGTTTTTGTCATCGCAGCTCTTTTTAAGAAGAGCCGATTGGGGATGGAAATTATTGCGGTGGGAGAGAACCCGGAGGCGGCGGAATCCCTGGGGATTTCCGTAAAAAGAGTGAAGCGGACAGCACTTCTCATCAGCGGAGCCTTAACCGGTATGGCAGGAGCCTTCCTTTCCATGGGCTATGTGGGATTGTTTTCCGCAGGAATGACTGCGGGACGAGGCTATATTGCTTTGGCCACCCAGGCCATTGCCGGAGGAAATGCCTATCTGGCCTTCCTCGCTTCTCTGCTTTTCGGTTTCTGCCAAAGCATGGCCAACTACCTGCAAAACACCGGAGTACCACTACAATTTATACAGCTAATTCCTTATCTTAGTATTGTGGTAGCATACTGCGCTTATTGTAAAGCGAAATTAAAAAGATAGTACGCTCTCGCTAACCTCGCCCTGCAAAGGGAAGGACTGTATTCTTTTTAACGATGCGCTCTGATGCAGTGTAGGTCTATAAATGGGGCACGCTCTCGCTAGCCTCGCCCCTCCGAAGGGAAGAACGGCATCTATTGAAGAAATACGCTCCCATGCATAATAGGTCTGTAATCGTGGCACGCTCTCGCTAACTTCGCCTTCGCAACGGTACTAACTTCAAGCTTCGCTTTGCTCGCTTTCAGTAAGTGCCGGCGGACTCAGATTGCCTCTCTTACAGACCTATTATGCATCTGTCGCTGTATCTGTTTAATTTCTACAGTTCTTCCCTTCGCAGGTTTGCAAGGAGCGGCAAGCTCGCATTACCCTCTTCCATGCCTGTACTGCTTCTATCGCTTTGACTTTTGGGGTTCTACAGTGCTTGGCTTTGTATGTTATCCCAAAGCCCTGATGAGCTTAGATAGTCCTCTTACAGAATATACTGCAATCGCACTACCATAGGACTTATTTAGTTAGCTTATAGGATGAATGTGACTTATAGGAGAAAACGTGTTGATGAAAACTGCTCTGCACTCTTGTAAAGCAAGGCTGTTGGGCGGTTCATTTTTTTAACAATTTGGAGGATTAACAAAAGAGCTTGAAAAAAATTCAAAGAAAGAGAATAGCCTCTTAGACCGGTTATTCTTTAAAGAAGCACAGTTCACAGTACCGAGAAAAGAAAGAATTTTCGGCAATATAGGTCTGCATGCGGGGAAGTCTGAGCCCAATACTTGCGAACTCCGACGGAGGGAAGAACTGTAGAAACCAATAAGTGAAGCGAAGGAAGCAGTGTAGGTCTATAATAGGGGCAATCAGAGGGCTCGGTACTTACAAACCTGCAAAGTGAAGGATTGTAGGAATCAAATAACTGAAGAGAAAGATGCAGTATAGGTCTGCATGTGAGGCAATCTGAGCCCACCGGTATTTACGAAAGCCGACGAAGGGAAGGACTGTAAAAAATCAATAAACGAAGCGAAGGAAGCAGTGTAGGTCTATAATAGGGGCAGCCTGAGCCCGCCGGGATTTATGAAAACCAGCGGAGGGAAGGACTGTAGAAACCAATCCGGTGAAGCGACAGAAGCAGTATAGGTATGAAAGAGAGCAATCTGAGCCCGCCGGTACTTGCGAAAAACAAAGGTACTGTAG
>NZ_CABSXI010000007.1:0-60852 GCF_902481605.1 uncultured Oribacterium sp.
AAGTTAGTACTGTTACGAAGGCGAGGTTAGCGGGAGCGTGCCCCGATTACAGACCCATACTGCATCAGAGCGCATCGTTACAAATAATACAGTCCTTCACTGCGCAGGGCGAGGCTTAGCGAGAGCGCACCCCGAATTCAGACCTATATTGCTTAGAAAATTTTTTGATTTTTGTACCGACCCTTTTATAAGAGTAAGACACTGAATAGTACCAGCATTCCCATCGGGAGGGGCTGTCCTTCCATTCCCATTTGATAAATTCCTATGGGGGAGAGGTAGGGAATAAAGCTTGGGATATTGCTTAAGGAGGAAAAGTCTATAAAGCTTCCACCCAGGAAGCTGAATAGAAGGCCAAGGCTTAAGGACAGACCTCCTGCCATTTCCGCTCCAAATACGGAGTAGGATAGCCTTCTGGCAAAGCTGTAAAGGAAGAAGGAAAATCCCAGAGTACATAGTAGCGGAAGGAGCAAATTCTTGTAGAGTACTGCAAGGCGGAGACCTCCTTCTTTTTCTATTCCCAAAATAGTTCTGCCTTCCAGCACAAGGAAAAATCCCAAGCTCAAAAGGCCGAAGAGCAGAATGCCGCTGAGATGGTATCGTATTCTTCCGGCGGGATAGGTTCTGCTTCTTTGGAAGACCCTTTTTTCTTCTTCTCTTCCCAATGCCGTTCCTAAGGAAAAAAGGAAGAAGTACAGCACAAAGCCTAATACGGCTTCCCTCTTGGGTTGGAACAGGCTTCTGCCCCTTTCTCCCTTCAGCTCTTGAATCTGATACAGGGGTTCTGTTCTCTTACTCTTTACAATGGACTCTTCTATAGCTTCTTTTTCCGTTTCGTTAAGGCTTCTTCCTAAAAGACTTTCCCCATAGGCAAGAGCACTCTTCTCCATACGAAGGGTACTGCTGAGAGCAGCTACAATTTCCCGAATTCCCATTTCTGCCAGAGAGTCCGCACTGCTTTCGTAATGTAGGCTTCCTCTTCCCTCCGTATCTCCGGTAAATCCCTCTTTAATCCAAAGTACCCCCTCTACACTGCCCTCCAAAAGAGCCTTTTTCGCTTCCTGATTTTCCACGACTTCCACTTGAAGTCCCTTTTCCTGCTGCAGCTCCTGAATTAATTCTTCACTCCAGGCGCCCTGATCTTCCCGTACCAGCATAAGCGAAAGCTTTTCCTTTCCCCCAACCCGAGAATAGGCAAAAAGAGAAAGAAGGAAAAGAACAAGCAAAAGGAAACCCCTGCCGCCACCTAAGAGGAGGGAAAAGCGAAGGGAAAGTAAAGAGCAGGGAAAAGGCAGGGCAGACTTTTCGTATGATTTGTATTGTCCATCTTGTCTCTTGGATTCTCTCTGGAGCTTTCGGGAAAATGCTTTTTGCTTAAAAAATGTTTTAAGCTTAAAATATATTCCTGAAAGTATTCCTAAGGCAAGGGCCAAGGCATCCCATAAAAGCAGGGGAAGAGCAGTAGACAGTAAAGTAGAGAAGGAAAGCCCTCTCCGGACTCCCTCCAAGACCATTCGATTCACGGTAATAGGAGAAAGACGCTTCACAAGCTCCGGTGCATTGCTCTCTCCGAACAGCTTTCCGGTATAGAGAATTCCCAAAAAGAGCAGGGAAAAGGATAGTAATTTTGCCGTGCTTTCCTCTCCCATAATTCGAAACAATTGATAGAAGAAAAAGAAGAAGCTCAAGAGCTCAACACAGAGGATGAAAGCTATCGGTATCAGTTGTTCCGGAGGAAGGTCTAAAGACTTTTGCAGAGCAAATAAGCATAGAAGCAAAAGGGGCAGGGCGGAAAGAAATAAAAAGAAGAGCTTAGAAAGGAAAAAGCCTCTTCCTCCCAGCAGAGCAAATCGCTGGGGAATGCCCTTCTTTTCTTCTTCCGGCACCGAAAAAACGGAAGACAGAGCACAAAAGGCCAATAGGAAGAAAAAAATAAAGGAAAAGATGCGAAGGGAAAGTGCCTTCTCCACTTGGCTACTCTGCCCCTCCTCATCAAAGACAAGCTGTCGCTTTAAAACAGCCGTAAGCAATCTTTCCGAAGCATGCTCATAGAGGCTTTCTTCCTCTTGTTTGGAAAGACTTTCTCCATATAGGGCATGAAAAACCCCTTTACTGATTTCCTGTTCCTTCTCCATAATTTCCATAATGGAGGTGAAAATGCTTTGGAACAGGAGACTTTCCGTAGGCCGATTGGCATTTAAGCTTAAGTCTACCGGCTCCCCCTCAAAGCGATAGGCGGTATAAAAGAAATCCTTGGGGATTCGTAAAATGCCTACTACTCCCTCTTGGAAGGCCTTTTCCCTGCCTTCCTGTCCGATTTCCCCCTCTTCCTTGATAACGGTAGAAAACAGCTCCACCTTCTCCATTTCCCGAATCAGGGTTTTGGACATAATGGTTTGATCTTCATCAATCACCATCACCGGAAAGGCCTGCATTTGACTGCTTTGTCCTTGAAAGAAAAAGGCAAAAAGGGGAAAAAGGAGCAGGGGAAAGAGCAAAATAAACAGTCCTCCTTTTCGGAGAAATAACCTTCCGTCCTTCCAAATGGCCGCAAAAAATCCCTTCATTCTCTTCTCCCCTTAGTCCTTTTCTATCTTCACCCCTTAGTCTTGGGATGACTTCAATCCGATGATATACACTTCTCCCTTAGTTTTCCCTGTTCCAAGGTCAAAATTCTATCCGCCAGATCCTCCAGCTCTCCTCTTCCGTGGCTGATGAGCAGCATCCCCGTGCCCTGCTGCTTCATTTTCAAAAGCAGGTCTCGAATCCTGTGATAGGATTCCTCATCACAGCCTACGGTGGGCTCATCCAAAAGCAAAATGCTTGGACGAAGCATGAGAGCCGATGCCAAATGCACCCGGCGCTTCATTCCCCCGGACAGGGCGGACAGCTTTTCCCGGCTTTTTTGAGAAAGTCCCAACTCCTCCAGAAGCCAGTTCCCTCTGGTTTTTAAAAGCCTCCCCGGTATTCCCTGAATTTTTCCGTAAAAAATCAAATTTTCCAAAGCCGTTAGACTGTCATAGAGGGACAGGTCCTGGGGCAGATAGGAAAGGCCCTTTCGAACCTCCTTAGGCATCCGGATTTCTCCCTCCTGATAAGGAAGCAGACCGGCAATAGCCTTTAAAAGGCTGCTTTTTCCGGCGCCGTTTTCTCCGCGAATCCCTACGATTTCTCCTTTGAATAGGGAAAGAGAGAGCCCCTGTAATATGGCGCTCTCTCCTCTATGATACCTAAGGCCTAAGTTGTTTACCTCACAAAGGCTCTCCTTCATCATCCTGCAAGTTCTCCCTGTAAAGTAGCTGCAACCTTCACCAAACCATTTCCAATGGTCTCGCTCAGCTTTTCAAAATCCTCCTGGCTGTAGTTGGAAATATCCACTTCCTCTTCCTTCGGAAGGGTAGCTGTACCGGTTTTGGTGGTGTTCAGATTAATCTTCGCACTGCTAAAGGGCATTTGGTATTTCTCTAAGCCTTCTACCACAATCTCGTGATTGCTGCTGTCCTTCTCTCCGTCAGAAACTGTAAGGGTAAACTTCGCTCCCATTCCCATAGGATCATGTACGATATAGGTTCCGTAAGGCATTAAAGCGGAATGCTTGGTGGTATCAATCTTATACTCCAAAGCCTTCACATCCAGAACACCGTTTCCGCCGGAAATACTTCCTTCCAGCATCTTATCCTTTACACTATAGCTGTTCTTTAAGTACATATTCTCGGAGCTGGAGCTTACAACATTGATCTGCTCGGTAACCGTCTTGCCCTTCTTGGCAATCTCCAGAGAGAAGGAATCGTCCTTTGTGGAAAGCAGAACCTGTCTTAAATCTCCGTCAACAACCGCAATCTGCCACTGGAATTCATTGTCCGCCATCTCCTTAGCGGTATCCGCAGCATTATCACGAATCTCCTTTGCCAACTCACTAAGCTGATCCTTTGGAGTTTCTGCATCTCCCATGCCTAAAGCGCTGTCCCAGGTGCTGGTCGCATAAACATCCTCTAAAAGAGACTCTAAATCGCTGTCCTTTTCTACCGTATCTGCCAGCTTCTCGTAGAAATTCTTTAAATCTTCCTCTGTGGGCTTAAATACGTAAACCTCTCCGGTATACTTCTCCTTCAGATTCTCTAAGGTGAACTCCTTCTTTTCTACCGTTAAGTTATCCTTATTCATGCTGCCGACAAGGAGATCTCCGTACTTCTTGGAAATCTCTACCAGACGCTTTCTGTTCTCTGCAGACTTCTTTAAATCCGGAGCCACAATATCCTGCTCAGTGAGATTCTTCATAATGGTCTTTAAATCTCCCCGATAGTAGTGCTCATCCGCTACAGGAATCGCAAAACCGATCTTTCCGTCACGATAATCCGCAAAGCCTTCCACTACGTCTGTACCCATGATCTTGGCACTTAAATTCACGATAAAGGAATTCTTCTCCGCATCCATGTCATACTTTAACTGAATCTGAGAATCCTTCAGATACTTATTCATTTCGTCACTGCCTTCGATTTCTCCGGTAAGGGTCATATCGGAAGACTGCTTTAAATCCTCGTTAATAAAGCCTAAGGCCACCATGGCATCCATCTTATCCTGGAGATACTTCTCCTGATAATGAAGGAACTTCTGCTCTGTGCTTAAAGCCACGCCACCGGAAAGTAACTTCTTTCCAAAGGCAAAAAAGCCTGCGCAAAGAAGAATAATTACGGCAACGACAGGGATTAAAAGCTTCATGCCCTTCTTTCCCGCAGGAGCCTCCTCTAAAGTCTGTGCATAGGAATAGCTTGCCTGGGGCTCTACAGGAGCAGCTTCTGTAGCTGTTGCAGCACTTACTGCATGATCAGCATTCGCTCCAAGCTCACTACTTTCTGCTGCAGCGCTTGTTTCAGCACCGGTAGCACCTGCCTCAGCGCTTACAGTTTCTGCGCCTTCCAGCTTTTCTCCGCAGTGCTCACAAAACTTCTCCTCGTCTTGGACTTCCTGTCCACAATTCGGACAATTTTTCATTCTGTTTCCTCCCTTTGTCTTCAATTGTCGATTGAACAGGCTTATTTTAACATATTCATAGAAATAAATCTTTTAAAATATATTAAATTTTTAAGGGGGTAGTCTGAAAGTTTGCATTCTAAAATCATAGTAAGGGTGCAATCAGTCTCAAAGCGCCCTGTTTCATTCTGGTGAAAAGGCTTCGATTATGCCCCTTATCCGGGCTGACTTCCGTAGAAGTACGGAAAAGCTCATGGAAATCGTCCGCAATATCAAAGATACAGGGACTTTCATACAGTAGAACTCCATTTTCAAAATGATGGTAGAAGGAACGATAATCCAAATTAAAGGTTCCCACCGCCGCCATAACATGGTCTACCAAAATCTGCTTGGAATGCATAAAGCCCGGAGTATATTCATAAATTCTGACTCCTGCCCGCAGGAGCCGAGGATAGTAAGACCGGCTGATGGCATAAACAAAGGCCTTGTCCGGGATTCCCGGAAGGACAATCCGCACATCTACCCCTCGCTTTGCCGCAAGACACAAAGCCCTGCTCATCTCATCGGTAATAATCAGATAGGGAGTTGTTATGTAAATGCTTTCCGTGGCGGACTGAATCATATTCAGATAGACGTCCTCACCCAAGGGAAGGCCGTCAGTGGGCGCATAGGCATAGGGCGCGCAATAGCCCTGACCGGTATAACGATCCCAGTGTCTCGGCAAATAATTGTAAAGCCCCCGCACAGGACTATCGTCCATGGCATGCCACATCTCCAGGAAAAGCAGGGTTAAAGTACCTACCGCCTCTCCCCGCAGTCGAATGCCCGTATCCTTCCAATAGCCGTAGGGAGAATGAATATTAAAATATTCATCCGCCAGATTATAGCCTCCGGTAAAACCTATCTGGCCGTCCACAACGGTAATCTTTCTATGGTCTCGGTTATTCATGAAAAGATTCACCATGGGGACAATGGGGTTAAAGATACGACACTGAATGCCCCACTCTTCCAGTTCCTGCACAAACTTCGGATCAATGAAGCCGATGGAACCTACATCATCATAGAAGAGGCGAACCTCCACTCCTTCCTCCGCCTTTTTGCGGAGAATCTCCTTGATTTCTCCAAAGGACTGTCGATCCTCTATGGCATGGTATTCCATGAAAATAAACTTCTTTGCCTGGGAAAGGGCTTCCAACTGTGCCTCCAAGCCCAAAGAAGCTTCCTTATAAAATACAACCTCCGTGTTTCGATACACCGGGAATTTCCCGCCCCGCTCCAGATAAGCAAACTGATTTCCCACTGATTTATTTTCTTTTTTCAGCTGATCTGAAATCAAATGAGACTGATCCAGATAGGGGAAGAGCATGGCATCCGCCGCTTCGATTCTCTTCCGCATGGTTTTTGTAAATCCTGAGCCGTATACCAAAAAATACAAGAGCATTCCCAAAATCGGAAAAGCCATAATCATAAAAATCCAGGTCATCTTAATAGAGGCATTGGTTCGCTTGGCAAATACCCCCAAAACCATGACAATAGAAACGACTCTGGCAAAAATGGACGCCCAAAGGTAACTTTCCGTCAAATAGTACAGAAAGAACCAAAACCATATAATTTGTAAAATCACTGCCAGTATTACGAAAAGCAGGCGACCGACACTATTTTTTCTGTCCTCTTTGTGAAGGACCTTTCCCCGTTTGGGCATTTTTATTCTCCTTATTTCCAGAAAAATCAATATTTTTTCAAAACAACCCTGAGTTTTTCGCCGTTCCTTCGTTTCTTCTCCTGAACTTTAAATTCTAATAAAAAAAAAGAGGAAAGTCCAGCTTTCTCTCTTTTCTTCTTCGAACTGCACAATTTTTTCGTTTTTCGTGCCCTTTTTCTCCCGATTTTCTCCGATTACAGGGCTGTAGCCACCCGAATAGCTTCTTCCTCTTCCGCCGTAAAGCAGGTGTTTTCCAGCGCTTTCACATTTTCCCAAAGCTGTTCCTTCTTGCTTACCCCCACCAAAACAGAGGTAGTGGACTTGTCCCGCAGCACCCAGGATAAAGCCATTTCCGAAAGACTCTGTCCTCTTTCCCCGGCAATCTTTAAAAGCTTTGCAAGCATCTGCCGTTTTTCCTCGGTAAAGTCCTCTTTATGCAAATACCTTCCGTCCTTTATCATACGAGAATCTTCAGGAATCCCCTCCACATAGCGGTTGGAAAGGAGCCCCTGCGCTAAAGGACTAAAGCAAATAAGCCCCATGCCTTCTTCTTTAGCGGCAGCCTTTAAGCCATTTCCCTCCACCTTTCTATCCAAGATGGAATAACGGTTTTGGTTAATTACCAAGGGAAGCCGTATTTCCTTCGCAATCTCCACAGCCTTCTTCATGGTTTCTCCGTCATAGTTGGAAATTCCCGCATAAATCGCCTTGCCGGACTGCACAATCTGCAGCAATGCCAACATAGTCTCCATCAAAGGGGTATCCGGATCCATACGATGGTGATAGAAAATATCCACGTAATCCAACCGCATCCGTTTCAAGGAAGCGTCACAGCTGGTAAGCAAATACTTTCGGGAACCGCCGTTTCCATAGGGCCCCTCCCACATATCATAGCCCGCCTTGGTACTGATTAAGAGTTCCTCCCGATAAGGGCGAAAATCTCTTTGGTACAGAATACCGAAATTTCGCTCCGCCTCTCCATAGGGGGGACCGTAATTGTTGGCTAAATCAAAATGGGTGATGCCTAAGTCGAAGGCCTCCCTAAGAATATCCTGCATCTGCTCCTGAGAATTCCGTTCTCCGAAGTTATGCCAAAGCCCCAGAGAAATAGCCGGAAGATACAGTCCGGATTCCCCCGCCTTTCGATATTCCATGCCATCATAACGATTTTTATTGGCTACATAAGTTTTTCTAATATCCATCTCATACCTCCCGAGGCAAGTTATTTTCCGGACTTCTCAAAAAAAGAAATATATTGAGGAAGGCCATCCACAAAATCACAGCTGTATTCCCCTAAAATCAAGGGGCGAAGATAGTCTAAGGCCTCCTCTTCCAAACTGTGTCCGTCCTTTCTAATCCAAGAAAGGGGAATCTTCTTCTCCCTATTGGCCACCTCGGAAAGAGGAACCGCGGAATATTCTACAGCATACCCGCTTCCCGCTTTGCAGGATTTCCCGGCATTGGAATTCTCCGAATCCTTCTTTCCGAAAGACTTTTCAAAAGAGTTCTCTCCGGATAGCTTTCTCCGAAGAGAAGACATTTTCCCGTTTTCTCCCAATACTGCCAGTTCCACTGCCTGTGCTCCCAATAAAAAGGACTCTTCCACATCGGTTTTAGAAAGCAAATGTCCGGCACAGCGCTGTAAAAGATTAAACTCGATGCTTCTGGTTTTCACCGACATTTTCTCTAAAATCATCTGCTCCAGTACCCCTCCCGCTCCTCCGGCAATGCTGTGTCCAAAGGCATCTTTGTTCCCTTCCTCTCGACCGTAAGTATAAAGGAATTTTCCGTTACTGTCCTTAATGCCCTCCGAAACTGCTACCATCACCTGGTCGGACTGCTGAAGAGCTTTCTCTACGTCCTTTTGGAACTGCTCCTTGGAAAAGCTCTGCTCCTCCAGATAAATAAGATAAGGAATACTTCCTTTTTCTGCGGAAAGAGCTGCGGCGGCGGTAAGCCAGCCTGCATTTCTTCCCATCATTTCCACAATCATTACATATTTGGTGTCATAAACCAGACACTCCCGCTCCAGCTCCAAAAGAGAGGCTGCAATATACTTGGCGGAGGAACCGAAGCCGGGACAATGGTCGATTCCTTCCAAGTCGTTATCTATGGTTTTGGGTACCCCCACCACCACGATGTCCTCCCCCTGTTCCTTGCAGTAGGCGGACAGCTTCCAGGCGGTATCCATGGAATCATTTCCTCCGATATAGAGAAAATAGCCTATATTCCACGCCTTAAAAACGGATAAGAGCTCCTGAAACTCTCTTGGATCTTCCTGTGGATTTTTCAGTTTTAAGCGGCAGGAGCCCAGTGCCGCCGCAGGGGTCTGAGCCAGTCTGGAAAAATACGCCGCCTCCTGCCTTGTACTTCCTTTTACCAAGAGAAAGTCTCCAAAGGGAGAAAGAAGAATGCTCTCTTCCTCTTTTTTCGGAAAATGCTCTTCCATCTGCTTTTTGGCGCAGGCCTTCAGCTCCACAAATTCCTCTGAAAACACGCCGGCAATGCCATGCTGTGCCCCATAGATTTTATCGATCTTTTCCTCCTGCATAGCCTTCCAGATTACCCCGGAAAGACTGGCATTGATTACCGCAGTAGGTCCGCCGGACTGAGCCACCAAAAGATTCTTTTTCATAGTACTCCTATTCTACTTTAAGCCTCATCTCACTATACCGCTCTTGGCTATACCACGCTTTACTTCTCTTTGCTTTACTACACTACTCTTTACTACACTACTCTTTACTACAATTATCTTTACTACGCTATTCTTTATTCTGCTTCTCTTTACTTCACTGCTCTATGTTAAGCTTTATGGGCATTTGCCCTGCTTTCCCTTTTCTTCCAAAAAGTGAGACAGGAAGGACATGGGAAAGGGGGGGGAAGACAAGGGCTTCACCGCAAGCTGCATTAAAAGCAGAGGATTATCATCCGCCAAAGCCCGGTTTAAAGAGAGCTTTCCGCAGGACTTACAAAGGTGTAGAATGCTCCAATCCCCATCTCCCTTGGAGATTACCCCGATGGGCTCCATTTGTCCATGACAAGTAGCTTTCCGGTCTCCCGGCTCCTCATCCACATGGAGGCTATACAGGCAGTGGGGACAATGATTTCTATGCTGAGAACCTGCTCCCTCAGGATGAATTTCTTTTCCACAGTGGGCACAATGAAAGCTTTCAAGACAAGGCCTAAAGCGATAATCGATGGAGCTTGACTTCCCATCCTTCCCTAAGACGATTTCCTTCCGTGCTCCGCCATCCCTCTGCTCTTCCGTATCCTTACGGCCTCCGAGCTTCTTCCGTGCCTCGACACCCCTCTGCTCTACGGCCTCCTTCCTCTGTTCTTCCCCCGGATTTCTTCGGGAAGCTACAGGCTTCTTTTTCTTCTTTAAAGGCATATCTCCGTTCTGCATGACTCCTACTTTCTTTTTCTCTTCTTTTCTATTTTTCTCTTCTTAGCTATTTTCTCTTCTTTTCGTTTTTCCCCTTCATAGCTTTTGTATTTCAGGGAATGTCTCTGTGTTGGTTTTTCTTATAGTATTAGCTTTTAGACGCCATAACATTTTCAAAAATACTCCAGGGCTCTCCCTCAGGATTTTTTATCTCAAACCCTCTTTCCTCTCCCGTTTTCACATCCAAAAAAGAGAGTTGATAGCAGTGTAATCCCACTGTCCCCTTCTGCCGGGAGCCGTATTTTCCGTCTCCGTAAAGAGGAAAGCCCCGGCTTGCAAACTGGGCACGGATTTGATGAAAGCGTCCGGTTTCCAGCTCCACATCCAGAAGCATCCATTCCCCATTTTCCTCCAAAATCTTATAGCGGAGAATAGCTTCCTTTACGCCCTTTCGAAGGCTTTTCACCGGAAAACACTTCTGCTTTTTGCTGTCCTTATAGAGATAGTCCTGAAAACATCCCTCCTCCGGAAGAGCTTTTCCCTCTTCTCCCTTGGGTACCACGATATGATAACGTTTTTTGATTTTTTTCTCTGTAAGCTGCCTGGACAAAGCCGCCGCAGCCTCCTTATTTTTTCCGTACAATAAAAGACCGGAAGCCACCTTATCCAGGCGGTGGATGGGAAGGCAGTCCTTAGGAGCATCCTTTTCGCTATCCAGCCCTGCTTCCTTATAAAACACCAGGTAGTCTTTTGTTTCTTCGATAATCAAGCTTCCTCCTCGGGAATTTTCCCTATCCGGTCTGTACCGTCCCCTATTTTAACATAAATTTTCTATCCGAAAAGGGCGGCCTTGGGATTCTTTTCTTTTTCCGGCATTTCTTGTCATTTTCCTAAAAGAATGCTAGGATAAATGCCAGTTTGTCGGGCTTTTAAGGAGGAAAAATGTTTCTAGCAAAGAATTGGGTGGATTATGCCGTTTTGGACAGCTCTTCCGGTGAAAAATTAGAGCGTTGGGGAAAGTATATTTTGCGTAGACCGGACCCCCAGGTCATTTGGCAAAATCCGAAGAAAAATCCTCTGTGGAAAAAATGTAACGGCCACTACCACCGTTCCAAAGCCGGGGGAGGAGACTGGGAATTCTTCGACCTGCCCAAGCAGTGGAAGATTTCCTATGCCTTAAATGGAAATCCGGAGCAGAGCCTTGCTTTTCATTTAAAGCCCTTTGCCTTTAAGCATACCGGACTGTTTCCGGAGCAGGCAGCCAACTGGGATTGGTTTTCCGAAAAGATTGCAGAAGAAAAGAAGAGAAGACTGGAAAGAGGCGATAAAACCCCCATCAAAGTTTTAAACCTTTTTGCCTATACGGGAGGAGCCACCTTGGCCGCAGCAAAGGCCGGTGCGGAGCTGACCCATGTGGATGCCTCCAAAGGCATGGTGCAATGGGCCAAGGAAAATGCCGAGCTTTCCGGTCTTGCTTCCGCCCCCATCCGCTATCTGGTGGATGACTGTGTGAAATTTGTGGAGCGGGAAATTCGAAGAGGCAATCAGTACGACGGCATCATCATGGATCCCCCTTCCTACGGCAGAGGTCCCAAGGGAGAAATCTGGAAAATCGAAGACAGCATCTATCCCTTTTTACAGCTGAGCGAAAAGATTTTGAAAAAGGACGCCCTCTTTTTCCTCTTAAATTCCTACACCACCGGATTACAGCCGGGGGTTATGGCCTATATGCTGAAGGATTTGATTCAAAAAAGCCGTGGAGGCATCGTGGATTCCCAGGAAGTGGGCTTGCCCATTGCAGAAAGCAATCAGGTACTGCCCTGCGGTTGTTCCGCCAGATGGTTTCAAGGGGAAGAACGTTCTTAAACCGTAAGCTTTTTGTCCTTTTCGTTAGGAAAAATTCGTTGTTTTTCCTATGAGAAAAGGATAGTATTATAAAGAGAAGCTGAAATAATATATTTTTACCATCCTTTAAGGATTGCCTATAGAGATTTGGAGGACAAAATGAAGAAGAGAACCCTACCCTTCCTGCTTCTTGCAGGAATCGGCCTTTTTTCCGGCACCGCTTTCGCAGCCGGCTGGAATGTAAACAGCAGAGGACAGCAGGTTTATCAAAATGATAACGGTTCTGTGGTGCAAAACTCCTGGATTAAAATCAATCAGAACGGCCAGACCATTTGGTATTATGCCACAGAAGACGGAAGCCTTAAGCAGGACGGCTGGCTGAAATTACAGGATTCCTTCTACTATTTTGACGGAAACGGCATTATGCAGACCGGTTGGGTAAATGATGATAATTATTACTGCGACCCGAGTACCGGAAAGATGATTACCGGCTGGAAACAGCTTCCCCTTCCCTCCGGCGTTACCGCCGACGAAAATCGAAAGGGAAATAACGGAAACTACTGGTTCTATTTTAATCAAAGTACCGGAGAAAAGCTTCGCTCCAAGGACGGTCATGTTGCGGTAAAGACCTTGGACAATGCCTCCTACGGATTTGATGAAAACGGTATCATGGTTACCGGTTGGGCAGAGGTAAATGATGCCAATCCGGAAATTGCCGGCTATGTATTTTTCGCAGAGAAAAACGATAATAAATTCAAGATGGGACAGCGTTTAAGCGGCACCTGGTACTCCACCGTAGGCCCTGAGGGAAACAGCAGTAAGCTTTCCACAGGAGATGTGGAATGGTTCTATTTTAAAAATAACGGCCATCCCGCAGCCGGAAACGAAGGGGTGTACGAAGTCCAGAGAATCAACGATAAGCGCTATCTTTTCAATGAAAAGGGCAATCCCGTTTACGGCATCCAGAAGGGACGCACTGCTTCTAATGCTCCTGAAGGCTACTACTATTGCGGAGCCAACAAGGCGGACTGTTCCGTAAAAACCGGAAGAATGAATCTGGTGGACGGAGACGGAGACAACATCACCTGTTTCTTTGATCAAAACGGTCGAGGAGTCACCGGCATCAAACAGGATTACCTGTACTTTAACGGACGTCTCCAAAAGGCGGATCAGGGCTCCCGTTATCAGAAGGTTACCCTTCCCGGACAAAACAGAAGCTACGTGGTGAACGAATCCGGCAAAGTCATGAAGAATAAGACCAAATACCGTGACGGAAACGGCAATAAGTGGTCTGTCAATGCCAGCGGTGTGATTACCTTGGATGAGGGACTGGACAGCGTAGAGCTTCAATCTCCGAAGGTTACCGATCTGGATTAAACGAAAAAGGACTGTAAAATCAAAATAGATTTCTAAGCAATATAGGTCTGAAATTGGGGCACGCTCCCGCTAGCTTCGCCCTGCGCAGTGAAGGACTGCACTCATTATTAGAAGGCGCTCTGATACAGTGTGGGTCTATAATCGGGGCACGCTCTCGCTAAGCTCGCCCAACGGGTACAGTACTAACTTCAAGCTTCGCTTTGCTTGCTTTCAGTAAGTACTGACGGGCTCAGATTGCCCCTATTATAGACCCACACTGTATCAATCGCTTCAATTATTGATTTTTTTCAGTCCTTCACTTCGCCGGTCTTTCGCAAGTATCAAGCTCAGACTACCCCTTATTCAGACCTATATCGCCGAAAATCTCTTTTATTTTGATTTTACAGTTCCTTTTATAAGTTTTAATTCAGACTCGTAATCTATCGGGCATAAGCTCCTTCGGAAAGAAGCTGTCCCTTCATCCGGTACAGTCCTTTGTGTACCGCCGGAACCAAAAGTACCCCAAGGGTAAGAACCATTTCCACGGAAATATAGCTGATATTGTAGCTGAAGGAATACCAAATGGGATTCATGCCTTCCGGGGCATAGGAAGCGAAAAACAGTACGCCGGATAAGAAGGCGAAGAAAAAGCGTCCTAGACAAGCCACAATATAGCCGATAAAGAGGCCGTGCTTCTTTTGGGAAAATAAGCCGGATAAACCTAGGGCGGTAAAGGCTAAAACATAATCCGTAATAAACTGGGCAGGGCTATAAAAATAGGGCTTCAAAATGAAGCTCAGAGCTCCATAGGCCAAACCGGACAGGAATCCGTAAGTTCCGCCGAAGAAAAATCCCGGTAAAGTGGCAAAAAGCATGGAGCAGGCGGTAACCGATCCCCCCATCGGCAGGGAAAATAGATTAATCATTCCCAGTACCAAAGACATGGCTACACAAACTCCGGACAAAGCAATCTTTTTGGTGTTATTATGCATAAAAAAATCCTCCTATGCTGTCCAAAGGACAATGGAGGGCTCACTATAGCTTCCCTACGCTGGCATTATCCAGGTCAGGTTAAAGGGTTGGTTTTCACCTCTCAGCATACAGCGCCCCTAGCAACAGTACCAGTTTAGTCCGAATAGGATACTTCGTCAAGTTAAAGGATTTTTGCTATTTCATAAAAAATTCTAAAAACTTCTTTTTCCTATAGAGCCAAAGCATCCCTTTCCTATAGAGCCAAAACAGCTCTATTCTTTATATATTTCGGCTCTCGAAATACTACGAAGCTCTTCCTCCATTTAAAATTCTCCATAAAGGATTCGCATACTTTTGAAGAAGATAAGCTGTAGCTTGGGATAAAAGCAGACAGTAAATTGGGCTCAAACTATAAAAGCAAAAGAGCAAAGCCTCTCCCGCTTCCGGAAAAAAATGCTTTTGCAGCATAAACCAGAGTCGCAAAAAAAGATAATGTACTGCATAAAGATAAAAATTATGGTCCGCATACTTTTTTCCAAAGGCAAAAAAGCCCCTTTGGCAAAGAAGAAGCAGGAAAACTGCCGTACTGATACGGTAGAAAACCGTAGCCAAAAGCAAAAGCCCGATGGTCTTTCCCAAGATTGTATAGCCATAGCAAAGAAGGGCTGGGAGCGGGAGGAGAAAGGGGGAAAATGCAGATTTCTTCTTCGTATTTTCATAAGATACACTCTTCCCCTCCTCGGAAATGCCAAAGCCAAGCAATGCCAAATAAGCGCCAAAGCTATAGTAAAAAGCCGCATCCTCATTGAGATAGGGTATATCCAGACGAAAATACACCAAGCCAAGAAAGAAGAGGGGAAAAACGCCAAAAAGCAGGTTCCCCACCTTCGAAGAAAAACATTTTCGGAACAGAGAAAGACCTAAGGCAAAGAATGGACAGGCGTAGGTCAGAAGAATCAGCTGAAAAAAATACCAAAATACCGGCTGATAGCGATAAAGAAATATCCCCTCAAAAATCCCGTGAATACTAAAGTCTGCCTTTTGAAACAAAAGATAAAGGACAGTCATTCCGGTATTCCAGAAAAGATAGGGAAGGACATAGGAAAAAAAGCGTTTTCCAAGCTTCTCTCTCCATTGGGAAAGGCTCTGCAAATTCCGGAAAAACAGGTAGCCACTGACAAAGAAAAATCCGGGAACCGCTACCTGGCCTAAGAATTCCGAAAAGAAAAACTCCCATTTTTCCAAAAAAGAGCTCTCAAAAAAGGGTAGCCTTGCTACGCTCTGCAACTCTTCCACGGAAAAATGGGTGCTATGAACAAAAACCACCAAAAGGGATAATAAAAAACTATATTGGGGAAATATAGAAAGAAGGCTTGTTTCCAAGCCTCTCTTTTCTTTACATATCATCTTCCAACTCTAAGCTAAACTGCTCTGTCTGGGAAGCTCTGGCTTCCTTATATTCAGAAACTCTCTTATTGATTCTGCCCACCGGATCCAAAATAGAGGAAATGGAAATATCATGGTTCATATTATCAATGAGCAGGGCAATGTACTTCGCCATGCTTACATTGATATACCATTCTCTCTTTAGCAGCTCTTCCGGCTGATAAATCAGGTCTGTGGTCAAAACTCCCGCCAGAATTCCGGCTGCATAGGCTTCATCGAACTTGTTAAGACCGTTGGTAAATAAGCCGAAGGTACAGCAAGCATAAACTCGCTTTGCCTTTCTGTCCTTTAATGCCTTGGCTGTATCGATTAAAGACTCTCCGGAGGAAATCATATCATCGATGATGATAACGTCCTTTCCTTCCACATCCGTTCCCAAGAATTCATGAGCCACGATAGGGTTCCGTCCGTTCACCACCTGGGTATAGTCTCTTCTCTTATAGAACATACCCATATCTAAGCCTAAGACATTGGCATAATAAATGGCACGATTCATTCCGCCCTCATCCGGAGAAATAATCATCATATGATCCTTATCAATGTCCAAATCATTTACATTCATCAGAAGTGCCTTAACGAACTGGTAGGTGCAGGAAACATTGTCAAAGGAGTCTCTGGGAATGGCATTCATGACTCTGGGATCGTGAGCATCGAAGGTTAAGAAATTCTCCACACCCATTTCATGAAGCTCCTGCAGCATCATTGCACAGTCTAAAGACTCTCTTCCGGATCTCTTATGCTGTCTGGACTCATACATAAAAGGCATAATAACGTTGATTCGCTTAGCCTTTCCTGTGGTTGCCGCAATCAGTCTCTTTAAATCCGCATAGTGGTCGTCCGGAGACATGTGGTTCACGTGGCCGAAAATGGAATAAGTCATGGAGTAGTTCATCACATCCACCATCAAGTAAATGTCCACTCCTCGTACGGACTCCAGGATTTCTCCCTTTGCCTCTCCTGTTCCGAATCGGGAAATTCTTGTAGGAACAATATAATCCGATTTCTGATACCCTGAAAAGGCAAGAGTTTCCTTATGCTCACTTTCTCTCTTGGTTCTCCAGGTAACCAAGTAATCGTTTACCTTCTTTCCCAAGGGCTCAATGGACTTTAGCGGCATCAAAGCCAAAGGTCCTACCGGAATACGCTCAATGAACTGTGAAGTTCTGGAATCAGCCATGACTATTCTCCTTCCAAACATATAGACACTTACGGATTAAAAATACAGGAAAGCAAAGAAAAAGTCTATGCTCTTTTTTGCTTTTAGGAAAAAACTTTTGTCGAAGAGATTTTTGGAGTGTTCTTCGTAAAAGGGTTAACGCTTTTGCTCTTATGGCTTCGGAACAGGGGCACGCTCCCGCTAACCTCGCCTCGCAACGGATACTAAGCGAAAAACTGCAGTTCCCTTGTTTTTCGCAAGTACCGGCGGGCTCAGATTGCCCCTTATTCGAAGCCATAAGGCAAAAGCTACTGCTACTTTTACTTCGCCTCTCCACAAAATATCTCTTCGATGGAAAGTTAAGGGTGTGATGGAAAGAAGGGGCTGTAAAAATCAAAGTACTAAAGAGATTTTCGGCAATATAGGTCTGAACTTGGGGTAGTCTGAACCCGATACTTGCGAAATCCGGCGAAGTGAAGAACTGTAAAAATCAATAAGTGAAGCGAATAATGGAGTATGGGTCTATAATAGGGGCAATCTGAGCCCGTCAGTACTTACTGAAAGCAAGCAAAGCGAAGCTTGAAGTTAGTACTGTACCCGTTGGGCGAGCTTAGCGGGAGCGTGCCCCGATTGTAGACCCATACTACATTTGAGCGCATCTTTATGATAAATACAGTCTTTCAATACACAGGATTAAGCTAGCAAGAGCGTGCCCCAAGTTTAAACCTATATTGCTTAGAAAATTTTTTTAATTTTTTACAGCCCCTTCTGCTTTCCTTACAGTCTCTGGTCTTTCCCATATAAGGGGATGATCTCGTAGTCGGACATGAAGCGGGACACCACTCTGTCGGAGTAAGTCTCTCGCAATTCTTTAAAATTCAAATTTGTAGATATCAGCATGGTTTTTCGGTCCAATATCCGTTGATTCAGCAGGGCGAAAAAGCGGGAGGTGGTGAAGCTGTTGGAAAACTCCGTTCCCAAGTCATCTATCAGAATCACATCCACCTCTTCGATGTAGTCTTCCGTATCTTCTTCTCGCATCCTTTTGGAAAAATACTCAAAGAGTCCTGTGGCGGTAAAGTACAATACACTTACGCCTCTATCCAACAGGGCCTTGGCTATGGAGTGAAGAAAATAGGTTTTTCCGGTTCCGGTACTTCCGGTAAATAAAATGCTGCGGTTATTTTTCGGGTATTCTTCGCAGTAGTTTGTCAGATAGTCCCGAATCTCCTTAATATATTCCCGCAGGGTTTTGTTTCCGCACTGGCCCAGCTTCTCTATATTGTCGAAGCGCTCCAACTGGAACTTGGAGAAGTTTTCCCGTTCCAGCACCGCTCCCATACGGGACTGTCGGTACAGAAGCTCTCCCTGTAGCTTTAAAAAGCATTGGCATTTCTTCCCGTCCACATATCCGGTATCCTGACAAAGGGGACAAAAATGCTCTTCTTCCTCTAAATCCTGTATCTTATAACCCGCCCCTTCCAAAAGAGCTTTCTTTTCTTTATGCAGCTTTCCGATTTCTTCCTTTAGTCGAAGAAGTCCCTCACGATTTCCCTGCTGCATTTCTCCGGCAACGGATAAAGAGAAGGCTCTAACCTTCTCCTCCAGCTCTTCCAGTTCCGGAAGCTTACGGAATATCTCTTCCCTTTTCTCTAAATATCTTCTATGGGCTTCCAGCTGTCTTTCTGAAAGTATCCTCTGTATCTCCTGAACCTGTCCGTTATTCAGTGCCATGCTTTGCCTCTTCTCTACTTAGCGGTATGAAACTGTCCAAGTCGTTCTAAGTCCTTCTGCTTAGCCAAAGAATCATAGTCTACCTCTTCCTGACTGAAATTCAGGAAACGATTGCCCTTCTTTTCTCCGGAGGAGCTTCCGCCCTTTCCTTTCGAAGAAAATGTATTTCCGCCGGTCTTTCCGTCTCCGTTTCCTGCCTTCATGCCCTTAGCCATATCAAAATTCTTCACATGCTCTCTGGCTGCCCGAACATCTCGAATGCCCAACTCATGCCAGTCCACCGCCACCTTCTGCATATAGCGACAGTTGGTCTTTTGAAGGCTGCAACAGTAGTCTAAGAAAAATTCAATCAGCTCCGCATCCATTTCCAGAGATTGATACATATATTCAAAAAGCTGCACATGGGAAGGCGTTACCACAGGCATCAAATGCTTGGCTACAAACAAAATGCCGCCAAATTCTTCCTCATCGATTTCCCGCTTTTTTCCGTCCATTTCCTGTTTTTGCTCATCAAAAAAAGAAGTCCTTTCCATACGGCTCAGCCTCTCTTTCTGAGACAGCTTTTCCTCGGAAAGAAGAGCCGCCTCTTCCGACTGCAATTCCCGCTCCAAAGCTCTGGCCGTTCCCTCTTTTAATACCCCCTTTTTCTCCCAAAAAAGGATGGCTCTTTTCACGTCCTGGTCAGTTAAGCAAAGGGCCTCACCGATTTCCTTGCCCTTTAGCTTTTCTTTTTGATGGCGAAGCAAATACAGATACACCTTCACATAATCTCCATTGGCTTCGGCTACATATTCGTCTATAAATGCATTCGGAACACAAGTAATCTCCGCCTGGATTCCCTCTTGAAACTGTATCTCCATCTCTTCCCTTTCTCCCCTAAGTCGTCGGTGAGCAAATCATAACATAGGAGCTTTTTCAGTTCAAGAAGACTACTCCACAAGTTTATCCACAGGACTTATCCACAGCAATGTGGATAATGTGGGTTTCTTTTTTTATTTTCTTTAAAAGCTTGATTTTACTGGGTTTATCTATCCTTTTTTGAAGGATTTTCCCTCCGGTTATCCACAATTCTTAGGTGGATTTCCGGAAAATCAGGAAAGAAGAAAATAATTTTCTTTCCCCAAACTCCCCCGGCTTGAAAAAGATAAAAAAGAAGGTTTCCACCATTTGGGAAAAGAAAAAATTCCTTTTCTTCCACGATGAAAAACCTTCTTCAAAAAATTCTATTCTTCTCTCTCCGCACCTTCCAAAGAAAGTAAATCCTCTCCCACGTCTACAATATTTCCCGCACCCATGGTAATCAAAAGGTCTCCCTCCTTCACATGCTCCAAAATAAACTTCTCAATGGAAGGAAAATCCGGAATATAGTACACATTGGTGTTTTGAGAAAGCATTAGCTTCCGCAAATCATCCGAACTGATGCCTACGGTATTTTTCTCCCTGGCGGCGTAAATGTCTGCCAGAATAATCTCATCCGCCTGGGCCAAAGCTCCCGCAAAGTCCTCCATTAAGGCCTTCGTTCTGGAATAGGTATGGGGCTGAAAAACAATCCACAGCTTTCTATGAGGATACTTCTGTGCCGCCGCAATGGTTGCCGCAATCTCCTGGGGATGGTGGGCATAGTCATCAATAATGGTAAAGCCGTTAATCTTTCCCTTTCGCTGGAAACGACGATCCGTTCCGGAAAAACGATGCAGAGCCTCCTTGATATCCTCAAAGGAAATCCCCAAATATCTTGCCACCGCAATGGCAGACAGGGAATTGTAGATATTGTGCTCTCCGGTAACGGAAAGTGTCACCTTGCCTCTATCCTCTCCGTGCTCAAAGAGGGTAAAGCTGGGTCTTGCATAATGGTCATAAGAAATAAAATTCGCCGTATAATCCGCGTCCCCATGACCGAAGGTAATTATCTTCCGTCCGCCCAAATCCTCTAAAAAATACTCATAATGAGGAATATCCTTGTTGATGACCACCAGTCCATCCTCCGGCAATCTTTCGATAAAGGTCTTGAAGGAATCCCGAATCTCATTAATATCCTTGAAAAAGTCCAGATGGTCCGCTTCCACATTTAAAATCACCGCAATGCTGGGGAAGAAGGAGTGGAAGGAGTTGGTATACTCGCAGGCCTCTGCCAGGAAAATGTCGGATTGTCCCACCCGAAGATTTCCCCCGATATCCTTCATCATCCCCCCCACCGTAATAGTAGGATCCTTTGCCGCCTCCATCAGAATTTCTCCAATCATGGAAGTAGTGGTGGTTTTTCCATGGGTACCTGCCACATTGATGGCTGTAGCATAATTTTGCATGATGCGTCCCAGAAGATCTGCACGACTCATCATGGGGATGCCTCTGCGCTTTACCTCCTGAAACTCCTCATTGTCCTCGGAGATGGCGGCGGTATACACACAAAGCTCCACCCCATCCTGAATATTTTGACGGCTTTGGGGAACAAAGACCTTTATTCCCAAGCTTTCCAGGTGCTCTGTCAGAGGAGAAGTTTTGGCATCCGATCCGGTTACGGTAAAATGACGATCCAGCAGAATTTCCGCTAGGCCGCTCATGGAGATACCCCCTATTCCGATAAAGTGCACCCAAAGTGGTTTGTCAAAATGAATATCGTACATATTTCCTCCTAAAGCATTTCCTTACTACTGCTTAGTTGTTGAGCTCTCTACTTCCGTCCTATACCGTTACTTCTCTATCCTGCCAAGGAGAAGCTTTTCCTCCGGCAAAATACCGGCTTTTCTGTTAAACTCCTGCACCGAAAAGTACTTCCTTCCGACCTTCCAAAGCCAAAAGCAATGCATTTCCCAAAACACCTACCGCAATGACCTCTCCCAGTCCCACGGTAGCAAAGAGGAAGGGATAGCTGTCCGGTACCCCGTAAGCATACTGTAAAACGAAGGGCACAATGATGGCATTGGCCAGGATGGGCGGAACGCATACCAGGAACTTATTCTTGTTCCGAAGCTGATAGCTTAAGATTGCAGCAATCAGGGTAGCCAAGGTTCCGAAGATAACATCCGGCATGGCCGCTCCGGAAAAGAAGTTTCCTAAAAGACAGCCCACTGCCAAACCCGGAACAGCCGCAAAGCTGAAAAATGGCAAAATACAAAGGGCTTCCGCAATACGGAACTGAATCGCCCCGAAGCTGATGGGCTTAAAAATCAGCACTAAAGCCACATACACAGCGGCAATCAGCGCCGCCTGGGTTATCATCTTGGTTTTTTGATCTTGAAAATGCATAAATTCTCCTTTAGTTTTTTTTAGCGTGTGGAAGGTCTCGAACACACGGGTGAATAGTTACAATCCGTGAGATTTTAGCATAAAATCGACGTTCTTCATAGTTTTTATTTTCGTGATAGGAAAAAAGTACAAAAATAGGAGCTGTAAAAAATCAAAATAGTTTTCTATTTCTTATTTTGTTTTTTTACAGCCCCTATTTAAATAGACTCTCTTAAAGAAAATCTCTCTCCAATAGAATTCGGCTCAAATGAATTCTGCTGAAATAGAGTTCACTTTCCAAAGAATCTCACTTTATACAGAACTCTTTTTCAAAAAATTTCACCTATATAGAATCCGAAGAATAGTTCGGCGCTTCTTTTGTGATATGAATATCGTGGGGATGAGATTCCTTTAAGGATGCAGGAGAAATCTTCACAAACTCGGAGGTTTCCTGCAAGGTGGGAATGTCCTTTGCTCCGCAGTAGCCCATGCCGGCACGAAGGCCGCCGATAAACTGGAAGATGGTATCTTCCACCTTACCTTTGTAAGCCACTCTTCCTTCCACCCCCTCAGGCACCAGCTTCTTGGCCCCTGCCTGGAAGTAACGGTCTGAGGAACCGTTCTTCTCCTTCATGGCACCAATAGAGCCCATGCCGCGATAAACCTTATATTTTCTTCCCTGATAAAGCTCAAACTCACCGGGAGCTTCATCACAGCCCGCAAATACGGAGCCCATCATTACGGTGGAGCCGCCGGCAGCCAGCGCCTTCGCCACGTCTCCGGAATACTGAATTCCGCCGTCTGCAATAATCGGAATGCCGTATTCCCTGGCTACGGAATAGGCATCCATAATGGCGGAAATCTGGGGTACACCGATTCCGGCAACTACTCTTGTGGTACAGATGGAGCCGGGGCCGATACCAATCTTCACACAGTCCGCTCCCGCCTCAATCAGCGCTTTCGTAGCCTCTTTGGTAGCAACATTTCCGGCAATAAGGGGAAGGTCGGGATACTTGTCCTTCAGCAAACGAATACAGGAAATAACATTTTGAGAATGTCCATGGGCGGAATCCAAAACAATAACATCCACATGGGCCTTTAAAAGTTCTGCCGCTCGGTCCAATACATCCGTGGTAATGCCCAGAGCCGCACCGCATAGCAGTCTGCCCTGCTTATCCTTTGCCGCATTGGGATATTTGATTTGTTTCTCAATATCTTTGATGGTAATTAAGCCCTTTAAATTCCCCTCATCATCCACAATGGGGAGCTTTTCCACCTTTGCCCGAGCCAAAATGGACTTGGCCTCCTCCAAAGTTGTCCCTTCCTTTGCGGTAACCAGATTTTCAGAGGTCATGCAGGCGGAAATCGGACGATCAAAGTCCTCTTCAAAAACAAGATCACGGTTGGTAATGATGCCGATAAGCTTCTTTCCTTCCGTAATCGGCACACCGGAAATCTTAAACTTCGCCATTAAATCATTGGCATCCTTCAGGCTGTGATCCTTGGTAAGGGAAAAGGGATCGGTGATAACGCCATTTTCCGAACGCTTCACCATATCTACCTCTTCCGCCTGGGCAGAAATCGACATATTTTTATGGATAATGCCGATTCCTCCGCATCTTGCCATGCCGATGGCCATCTGATGCTCTGTAACGGTATCCATTCCCGCAGAAATAAAAGGAATGTTTAAACGAATCGTCTTCGTCAAATACGTGCTTAAATCCACCTCATTCGGCACAAGGTCTGAATAATGCGGAACCAGTAAAACATCGTCAAAGGTAATTCCTTCTCCTATAATTTTCGCCATATTTCCCTCTTTTCTTTAAATCAAACTGATGTAGTAAAAAACTTTTTTCTATCCAATAGTTTTTACTTATGCATAAGAGAAAACTATTTTTAACTCCTCTTTTCTATTCCACCGGAATTCCGATATCCTTCCGATAGCAGGCTCCCTCAAAATGGATTTCTCCGATATGGGCATAAATCTTCTCCCTACAGGCAGAAAGGCTGTCTGCCATGGTCGTAACGGAGAGAACCCTTCCTCCGTCGGAATAAGCTACGCCATCTTCCAGAACTGTATTGTTATGGTAGACAAAGACAGACGGATCGGTAATTTCTCCTGTAATCCGCTTATGCTTTTCATAGGCATGGGGATAGCCCTTCGAGGTCATGACCACCGTCATACAGGTTTTTTCCGACCACTGATAATCTTCCTCCCGAAGACTATGAGAAATCGCCTTATCCATAATACACAGCAAATCGCTCTCAAGACGAGGCAAAATCACCTCTGTCTCCGGATCTCCAAAGCGTACATTAAATTCCAGAATCTTCGGCTCTCCTCGTATAATCATAAATCCGATAAAAAGAATGCCGCTGTACTCCAGACCTTCCTGCTCCAGTCCATAGGATATCTTCTTAAGAACCTTTCCAATCTTTTCCTTTATTTCCGCAGTGAAAAGCTCGTTGGGAGAATAACAGCCCACCCCGCCGGTATTGTCTCCCAGGTCTCCGTCATAAATCCGTTTATAGTCTCTCGCCGATTCCAAAGGAAAAAGCTGATTTCCGGAAACCACGCAGAGAAGGGAAGCCTCTTTTCCATCCAGAAACTCTTCGATGACTACCTTCTTAGCCTCTTCTCCGAAAATCTTTTTCACAAAGAGCTCCTCTAAATACTGCTTTGCTTGCGCTAGCTCCTGAAAAATCCCGACTCCCTTTCCGGCGCATAGCCCATCCGCCTTAATCACAAGGGGATAGGAAAAGCCCTGCAAGGCCTCCACTGCCTCTTCAAAAGAATAAACCGTCTTGTATCGGGCGGTGGGCAGCGCATATTTTTCCAAGAAGCGCTTTGTAAAATCTTTGCTTCCCTCTAATTGGGCCGCCTTCTTTTTCGGGCCAAAGGCTTTTATACCTGCTTCTTCCAGTGCATCCACTATGCCTTCGCATAAGGGCTTTTCCGGGCCCACAACAACAAAGTCCACGTGCTCCTTTGCAAATTTTACGATTTCCTCATTATTCCCAAGGGAAAGATTTTCTGCATAGCGGGCTGTTCCCCCATTTCCCGGACAGCAATACAGCTTTTCACAAAGCGGACTTTCCTGTAATTTTTTGCAGAGTGCATCCTCCCGACCGCCATTTCCCACAACCAATACACGCATAGTGCAGCTCCCTTCCATTAACATACTATGAGATTTTCGTTTTTTGAAATCCGGGTTACAAGGAACCTTCATTTCTCAAACTCTTCATTCCACGAAATCTTAGTACCTCAAAAACTTAGTTCCTTGAAATCAGAATTCCATGGAATCCACATTCCCCCAACTCTTCTTTTCTCTTAATGTCTAAAATGTCGAATATGGGTCATTACCAAAGCGATACCATACTGATCGCAGAGGGCAATCACCTCCGGATCCTTCACAGAGCCTCCCGGCTGGATTGCCGCACGAATGCCGTGTTTCTGCAAAAGCTCCACCGTATCGGCAAAGAAGAAGCCGTCGGAAGCCAGCACAGCCCCGGAGTGTTTGCCTTCCCCATGGGAAAGGGCATCCTCTACTGCCCAGGTACGCCGTACCTGCCCCTGTCCTATACCCAGCGTTGCGCCGTCTTTTACTAAAACCGCTCCATTGGAAGACACCATTTTGACCGCCTTAAAGCCAAAGCGCAGGTCTCGCATTTCCTCTTCTGTAGGCTTCCGTTGGCTGACCACTTCCATTTCTTCCGTAATATCCGCATCATCATAGTCCTGTACCAGAATGCCTCCCAGAACTTCTTTCACCGTCTTCTTCGGAAGGGAGAAGCTGGATAAATTCGGCATCACGATAACGCGAAGATTTTTCTTTTCTTCCAAAATGGCAAGAGCCTCTTCTTCATAAGCCGGTGCAATCACTATTTCCATAAAGAAGGAGTGTAAAACCTCTGCGATATGCTTAGTCACCGGTCGATTTAAGGCAAAAATCCCTCCAAAGAGAGAAGTTTCATCACAGGCATAGGCCTTATCAAAGGCTTCATCAATATTTTCCCCGATGCCGATTCCGGCAGGATTGTTATGCTTTGTTCCCACCACCGCCGGCTCGGAAAATTCCTTTACGAATCGAACCGCATTGAACATATCCGTATAATTATTGTAGGACAGCTCCTTTCCGTGAAGCTGCTTCCACTCTGCCGGATTCTCCTCGTATACCTTCTCATAGAAAGCGGCATTCTGGTGGGGATTCTCCCCATAGCGAAGACTTGTCCCGAGGCGATAGCTCAGGGTCAGATACTCAGGAGCGGATAGGGAAAGTCTGTTGTTAAAATACTCTGCAATTAACGCATCATAATAGGCGGTATAGCGGAAGGCCTTCGCCGCCATGCTTTCCCTATAAGGAAGGTCATTTCTTCCCTCCTGAAGACGATGGAGAACCTCTTCATAATCTCCCGGATCCGTTACCACGAGGACGTCCCGAAAATTCTTTGCCCCGGCGCGAATCATGGAGGGACCGCCGATATCGATATTTTCCACCTGCTCTTCCTCGCTCGCCCCTTCCTTCTTAAGTATCTTCTCAAAGGGATAGAGGTTATTAACTACAAGCTCAATGGAGTCGATTCCCAGTTCTTCCACGGTTTTTTGATGCAATGCACTCTCTCTTCGATACAGGATTCCGGCATGAATGCGGGGATGCAGAGTCTTCACCCTCCCGTCCAAAATTTCCGGAAATCCGGTCAGCTCGGAAACTTCCTTTACTTCCACTTCTTTTTTCAATAATTGATAGGTTCCCCCTGTGGAAATCAGCTGATAGCCTAGATCCTTTAATCCTTTACAAAAGTCTACAATGCCGTTCTTGTCAAAAACGCTGATTAATGCTGTCTTCATACTTCCTCCCGAATAAAGGCACGGTCTCCCTGCCAAAACACCCGATCTTCCAAACAGGCTTTCACCGCAACCGGTAGAATGCGATGCTCCAGTTCTAAAACCCTTCTTGCAATCTCTTCCGGACCGTCTTCTTCTAAAACGGGAACCACATCCTGCAGTAGGATTGCACCGCCGTCCACCACATCGCTTACAAAATGCACTGTTGCCCCGCTCCATTTCACTCCGGCACGATACACCGCCTCATGCACCCGCATCCCGTAAAACCCGGGACCGGAGAAGGCCGGAATCAACGAGGGATGAATATTTACAATATGCCGGGGAAAATGCCGGATAAGCTCCGGAGAGAGAATCTTTAAAAAGCCGGCGAGCACAATCCACTCCACTTCTCTCTTTTTCAGCTCTTCCAAAAGCGCGCTGTCATATTCCCCTTTCGGAAGCACCATAGTCTCTATTCCCTTCCTCTTCGCTCTTTCCAGTCCATAGGCATCCCCCCGACTGGAAACCACAAGGCGGATTACGCCGCTTTGTTCATGCACATTGTCAATAAGCGACTGTAAATCCGTTCCTCCTCCCGAAATAAATACTGCTATTTTCTTCATTTTGCTCCCTTAAAATACTGTACCCCGCTGTAAAACAGATTCTGGGGATTCGGAATTCGACGATTCCGATACAGTCCCTCGCCATAGCGTTCGCTGTGTCCCATTTTCCCGAGAATCAAGCCGTCTTCCGAAACCATGCCCTCGATACCGTACAAAGAGCCGTTGGGGTTAAACTTTCCGTTCAGGCTTGCATTTCCGTCAAAGTCCGCATACTGGAAGGCCGCAAGGTGCTTCCACTTCTCAATGGATTTTCCTACGAGCTTCCCTTCTCCATGGGAAAAGACCACGTCATGCATTTCCCCTAAGCGGAAATGCCGTGTCCACGGACTGTTCGTATTAGCCACCCTGGTAAAGGCGGTGGTGGATACATGGTGCATACAGTCATTGTGATACAGCGTTAAATCCTCCTCGGTTAAAGCCCGAATCTCTCCATAGGGAAGCAAGCCGGATTTTAAGAGAGCCTGGAAGCCGTTACAGATTCCAAGGATGAGACGCTTTTTCTTTAAATGGCTATGAACCGCCTCTTTCACCTTCTCATTTCTCAGGAAATTCACAATAAACTTGGCAGAGCCGTCCGGCTCATCTCCACTGGAAAAGCCCCCCACAAACATCAGGATATGGGCGTCCTTTAACTTCTCCACGAACTCTTCCATGCTTTCCTTTAAATCATGTTCTCTTTTATTTCGGATAATAACCGTTTCCACCTCTGCTCCCTCCTTTTGGAAGGCACGGGTACTGTCATACTCGCAATTCGTTCCCGGGAAGACAGGAATCAGGACTTTCACCTGATCCACCTTTTCCGGAGAGACAAACGCTCTTTCCGTCTCTTTGGACAGGTTCTCACAATTTCCCTTCTCCAAATTCACGTACTCCGGATAAAGCTTTTCAAAGGTGCCGGTATAGGCTCTCCGCAAAGTCTCTTTATCCAATGGCTCACCATTCGCAAGAATATCCTCTTCCACCGTTCCAATCTTACGGAAAGGCAGGTCGGTGACACTGGCTTCAATAACCATGGAGCCCGGCTGAAAGTCTGAAAGGTCTTCCATCGTAACGTAAAAACCTAAATCATTTCCTACTGCCATCTTGTAAAGGGCGGAAAAGGCGGAGCCTTCCTCTAAAACATAGACGGAACAAACCTTTTTCTCCGAAATATAGCGGTGAAGGAGGTCATACTGCGCTACCGTCTCCGCTATATTCGGAAATCCTCTCTCGTCCTTAACGACCGGCAGGAAATAAAGGGTATTTCCGCAATTTTTTAGCTCCGGTGTAAGCACCTGATCCACCTTCACCGTACTGCAAGCAAAGGAAATCAGGGTTTCTACCACATGGAGATCATTAAAGGTACCGGACATACTGTCCTTTCCCCCGATGGCGGAGATCCCCAAAGCTCTCTCGGCGTGCAATGCGCCCAGCAACGCTTCTGTCGCCATGCCCCACTTCTTACTATCTGTTCCCAGCTTCTCGAAGTACTCCTGACAGGAAAGATAGAGGGTCTTTCTGTCGCCTCCTACCGCATAGACCTTTGCCACGGAGAGAAGAACCGAATAAAGCGCAGATAAAAAGGGAGAATAGTGGGAAATCTTCGGAATAAAGCCGTAAGTTAAAACGGTCGCCACATCACTATCAAATCCAAGAGTGGGAAGCGCATGGACGGAAGCCTGCACCGGCGTTAATTCTTCCTTTCCCGTAAAGGGCATCAGCACCGTTGTTGCCCCGATACTGCTGTCAAAGTTCGAAGCAAGTCCCTTCTGAGACGCCACATTTTTCTCTGAAAGTTCTTTTACAGCGTCGTCTTTATGAAAGCCATGATGGAGGAATGGATTCTCCTCAGGGTGATCCGTTAAAACAGCCTCTCTATGCTGCCGTACCCCGGAGGTCTCCAGGAAAGAGGCCTTTAAATCCACCACCTTTTCCTTTCCCATAAACATTTCCAGTCGATTTCGATCGGTTACCGTCGCCACATGGGCATATTCGATATTTTCCTCTTCGCAAGCTTTGACGAATGAAGCGTAGTCCTTTTCCGAAACCACCACCGCCATTCTTTCCTGAGATTCACTAATGGCAATTTCCGTGGCATTTAAGCCCTGATACTTGAGAAGCACCTTGTCCAGATGAATCTCCATTCCGGGACTGATTTCTCCGATGGCAACGGCCACCCCGCCGGCACCGAAATCATTACATTTTTTAATTAGACGGGAGACTTCCGGGCGACGGAAAAGTCTTTGAATCTTCCGCTCTTCCGGCGCATTTCCCTTCTGTACCTGAGAAGCCATGGTGTGAAGAGAGGCACTGGTATGCACCACACTGGAGCCGGATGCGCCCTGAATGCCATCCCGGCCGGTTCGACCGCCGATTAAAACCACAATATCTCCCGGCGCAGGAAGCTCTCTTCGCACATTTTCAACCGGACTTGCCCCAACTACCGCACCCACCTCCATGTGCTTAGCCACATAGGAATCATCGTACAATTCCCGTACAAAGCTCGTGGCCAGGCCGATTTGATTTCCGTAAGAGGAATAGCCCTGCATGGCTTTCTTCGAAATCTCCGCCTGAGGAAGCTTGTTGGGAAGAGTTTTATCCCGCCCTTCCAGTACATTTCCCGCACCGCTGATCCGCATCGCCTGATAAACAAAGCTCCGTCCGGATAAGGGATCTCTAATCGCTCCGCCGATACAGGTACTGGCCCCGCCAAAGGGCTCGATTTCCGTCGGATGATTATGGGTTTCATTTTTAAACTGAATGAGCCACTGCTCATCCTTTCCATCGTGCCGGACGGTCGTAAAGAAAGAACAGGCATTGTTCTCGGAACTGACTTCCACGGTCTGATCCTTTAGAATGATTCGATGATACTTTCCCACAATGGTCGCCATATCCATAAGGGTAACGGGCTTCTCTGTCCCCAGTTCTTTTCGAAGACTTAGATATTCCTGCAGGGCCTCTTCCATTTCCTTCTGAAAATGCTTAGACTCCACGGAAATCTTATCCAGCACCGTTTCAAAGGTGGTGTGCCGACAATGGTCGCTCCAGTAGCAATCCAGAACGTAAAGCTCCGTTTCGCTTGGGTCTCTTTCTTCTCCCCTGTAAAATTCCTGAATAAAGAGGAGATCTTCCATCAGAAGGGAAAGATTCATCTCCGTCTTTAAAGCAGCAAGCGCCTCTATGCTGAGCCTCCGGAAACCGCTCATATCCCGCATTTCTTTTCTCTCTGCATCCGGTGAGAAAGAAAGAATGGACATGTCCTTCTCTTGGGACTCAATGGGATTCACCAGATACCGGGAAATCTTCTCCAATTCCGAAGGACTAAGAGCACGGTCAAAAACGATCAAGGTTCCTGAGCGCACAAATGCCTTACTTTCCGCATCCAGGAGTCGAATACACTGCATCGCACTGTCTGCCCGCTGGTCAAATTGTGCCGGCAAGGTTTCATAGGCAAAATAAAAGCCTTCCTGAAGGGGCAGCTCTTCGAAAACTTCGTTCACCATTACCTCGGAAAACACGGACTGCTCCGCCCGTTTCAATACTTCTTCTTCAATAGAATACACATCATAGATCTGGTAAATGGCCGCGCTTTTTACAGGGATAGAAAGGCTGCGGAACAATTCCTCTACCAGTTTTTCCTCTTCCTGTCGGTACTGCTCTCTCTTTCGTACAAAAATACGTTTATCCATAGTCCACCTTTTCCCACATGTTAAGTGCCGGAAGTCCTCCGGCGTCTATTCAATTGTCACTTCTTCGGTGCCTACCGAATGTTCACTTTTCCTGCGTCTACTAAATGCTCACTTCTTCGGTGCCTACCGAATGGTCACTTCTCCCTTTCCTCTCACCACTTCTCCGATTCGCCGTGCCTCCGGAAGCATGGATAAAACTTTCTTCTCCTCCTCTTTCCTTACAAAGAGGGTAAAGCCTACCCCCATATTGAAGGTGCCGAACATTTCCTCCCGACTTAATTCTCCCCACTCCTGTAATTTGCTAAAAATAGGAAGACGGGGCAAAGTGCTTTCTTCGATTACCACAGAAAGTCCCTCCGGTAAAACTCGGGGCAGATTCTCCGGAAGTCCTCCTCCGGTAATGTGGGCCATAGCATGCACATCCACTTCTTTCAGAACCGAAAGCACTTCACGAACATAGATACGAGTGGGAGTGAGTAAAATATCGGCCAAAGACTCGCCGGAAAGCTGCTCCTTTTCCAAGTCAAAATGCATCTTGTCAAAAATAATTTTTCGAACCAAAGAAAAGCCGTTGCTGTGGATTCCGGAAGAGGGCAGTGCCAGAATGCTATCCCCTTCCTTCACTTTCTGCTTGCCGTCAATAATCTTCTCCCGGTCTACAATTCCCACAGCAAATCCGGCAAGGTCATAGTCCTCCTCCCGGTAAACTCCGGGCATCTCCGCGGTCTCTCCTCCGATTAAAGCCGCACCGGCTCTTTTACAGCCTTCCGCAACCCCTTCTACAATCCCTGCCATCTTCTCTGCATGGAGTTTTCCGCAGGCAATATAATCTAAGAAAAATAAGGGTTTTGCTCCCTGACAAAGGATATCGTTCACGCACATTGCCACACAGTCAATCCCGATGGTCTTGTGTCTTCCCAGCTTCTGGGCAAGTACAACTTTCGTCCCCACACCGTCTGTACCGGATACCAGGACAGGATGGGAGATCTTTTCCTGTTCCAGGGAAAATAATCCTGAAAAGCCCCCTAAATCCGATAAAACACCGGGGGTATAGGTCTCTTTTATGAACTTCTTAATCAGTCCTACCTCTTTATAGCCCTGCTCCTTGTCTACTCCCGCCTCCTTATAGCTTAGTGACATACTGCCTCCTCCTTATCGCTTAGTGACATACCGCCTCCTCCTGGAAAATATCCACTCCGGTAAAATATTTTTCATAATAGCCCTTATTGCCACAGCAATCTTCCAGCCCCTCCAGACTCAGATAATAGAGACTGTCACATCCGATATAATCCCGAATCTCTTCCACCGTATTGTTGTAACCGATAAGCTGCTCCCTCTTCGGAATATCAATGGCATAGAAATCATTGGAAAGCACCTTGGGACTGGCAATGCGGATATGAACCTCCTTCGCCCCTGCCTCTTTTAGGATTTTAATAATTCTCTTTATGGTGGTTCCCCGAACAATAGAATCATCCACCAAAATGACCCGTTTATCCTGCAGGTTTTCTTTAATCGCATTTAACTTGATATTGACACTGCTGACTCTTTCTTCCTGTGTAGGTTTGATGAAGGTTCTTTGAATGTAACGATTTTTCAAAATTCCATCCACAAAGGGAATTCCCGATGCCTTGGCATAGCCCTTTGCCGCAATCAAACCGGAATCCGGAGAGCCGATAACAATATCCCCATCTGTCGGACACTCCTCATAAAGTCTCTCTCCCGTCTTATAGCGCGCCTGATAAACGCTCACACCATCAATTACAGAGTCATGTCGGGCAATATAAATCATCTCAAAGAGGCAAAGATGATGGGGCTTTTTAGAAAAATGATGAACGGAATAATCCCCATTTTCTACAAGAATGATTGTTCCCGGTTCTACATCCTGCAAAAACTCCCCATTCATCGCATCCAAGGCACAGCTTTCGGAAACGGCAATAAAGGTATCCTTCAGCTTCCCGAAACACATCGGTTTTATGCCGTAAGGGTCTCTGGCAATCAGCATTTTCCCCTCATCAATGTAAATGAGGTTATAGGTCCCCTTTAGGCTTTCCATATAGTCCTGAAAGCTTTCCAAGGGGCCGTTGATTTTATTCACAAGCTCGCAGAAATTAAAATTCCGATTTAAGATGGTACCGTCCAGAGCAATCATGGAATTTCCATGGTCTGTCTGATACACAAAGGGCATCATCGGCTCATATTTGGTATTGTGGGAAAAGAGATATTTCACAAAACCGATGCCGGCCGATCCGCAGATATCTTCGATAATCTGTTGATTCAGTACTTCCGAAAGCAGACCCTTTCGCTTTAATTCACAGACTCTTTGCCCTTCCATGGTGGTGATACCGAATCCCTCCTGTCCTCTGTGCTGCAATGCATAGAGTCCCACCTCCAGGAGGTCCGTAATATCGTTCTTTTTATCAAAAGAAAAAATGCCGCACAGTCCGCTCACACAGCACCTCCTAGAGAGAGATCCGCTCATTCATCTCCTGAACGGACTGCTTCATTTTTTCCTTGTATTGTCTAAGCTTCTCTTTTAAATCCGGGTTGGACAGCGCCAGCATCTCTACCGCAAGAATGGCTGCATTTTCCGCACCGTTGATGGCAACGGTGGCAACCGGAACCCCTTTTGGCATCTGTACCGTGCTAAGCAACGCATCCATGCCATCCAGGCAAGAGGACTGCACCGGTACCCCGATTACCGGTTTGATAGACAGTCCGGCCAGTACCCCGGCAAGATGAGCTGCCTTTCCGGCAAAGGCAATGATAATATCAATCTTATCCTGCTCCATACTCTCCACATAATCCAAAATAAGATTCAAAGAACGATGGGCTGAAATCACACGGCAGTCATATTCCACGGAAAAATCCTTCAAAACAGCAGCAGACTTTTTTACAATTTCTTCATCGGAAATACTTCCCATAATCAAAGCGACTTTCATATTTCTCCTTTCAAAAGGCCATAACAAGAAAAGAACCGTAAAAAGAGGGCCGGGACAGTCCTTTGTACAGGCCTTCTCGGGAAGGACTCCCGATATTGACCTGTACAGGGGAAAACTGTTCCTTCATTTCCTCTTTTATACAGTTCCTTTTTCCAAATACGAATATATCTTTAAGGGTTCTACATAGCTGTCTCCGTCAAAAACACGCATATTTCCGCCGGACAGCTCATCGATTAAAATCACTTCGCCATTACAGCGTCCAAATTCCAGCTTAATGTCATAGAGGGTCAGACCTTTCTTCGCCAGATCCTCTTTGATGATTCCGGAAATCTCCTTAGTCTTTTCCTTCAGCTCTTTGTACTCTTCTTTCGTAAGAATCCCCAGCATAGCCAAAGCATCCTTCGAAATCGGCGGGTCATTTCTCTGATCATCCTTTAAGGTGACTTCTACGAAAGTCTCGGGAAGCACGGTTTTGTCCTGGATATACGCCCCGTACCTGCGGATAAAAGACCCTGTTGCAATAAAGCGGGCAATCACCTCCAGCCCCTTTCCAAAGACCTCACAGGGCAGTACAGTCATAGTGTTTTCCACTACGTTTGCATCCACATAATGTGTCTTCACGCCGTTCTTTCTTAAGAGCTCAAAGAAATACTTACTGCACTTCAAATCCTCTTTTCCAACGCCCTCAATGGTCAGGGCAACGGCATTTGCCCCCGGATCAAATACGCCATTCTCTCCGGTGACATCGTCTTTAAACTTTAAGACCAGATTGCCGTCCTCCAGTTTAAAAACATCCTTTGTTTTTCCGGTGTAAATCTTCTGCATAAATTCCTCCTTAAACTCACTGAAATGGTTCTCCAGAAATAAATGAAGCCTCGGAAGCAGGCTTCAAGTGAAACCTGCCTCCGGGGCTTTTATCCCTAAGGTGTCATACCGCTTCGCAGTATGTGTATCGCTCGGACCAGCTTGACCGGAACCCTAGATACACTTTCTCTCGTGATTTATTCTTGGGAATTAGTTCGAATTACGCCATCATCAAACACCATCTGCCTCATTCTGTCAAGGGTTTTTGAGAAAATTTTTTGTCAGCATAGTAAATATAGATTTTCCTGCAGTACGGATCCGGAATTAGGGCACGCTCTCGCTAACTTCGCCCTGCAAGGGTACTAAGCGAAAAATTGCAGTTACACTTTGTTTTTCGCAAGTACCCGCGGGCTCAGATTGCCCCCCATTCCGAACCCGTACTGCAGGAATATATCTACTGTATGATTTTAGACAAGTGTTTATTTCCGTCAAACCCTTTTCCTTACAAGATCCAGCGCAGGATGTAGTTTTTCAATCGGTCTATTTCAATATTACAGTACAGACTCTAACTTCTGTGGGTGAATTCCGTGCTTCTCCGCATATCCGGTAAGAATCAATGCCAATGCACCGTCTCCGGTTACGTTACAAGCGGTTCCGAAGGAATCCTGTAATGCGAAAATGGTCAGCATCAAAGCGGTTCCTGTCTCATCAAAGCCAAGGACACCGGTGATCAGTCCCAAGGAGGCCATAACGGTTCCACCGGGAACACCGGGAGCGCCGATTGCGAATACGCCCAGTAAGAGGCAGAAGAGAATCATTTTCTCTACGGAAGGGAACTCATTGTAGAGCATCTTGGATACCGCCATAACGAAGAAGGTCTCGGTCATAACGGAGCCGCAAAGGTGAATGTTGGCAAAAAGAGGGATTCCGAAGTCCACCATATCTTCCCGGATAGTAGGCTCGGACTTTTTTGCACACTCCAAAGCTACGGAAAGGGTTGCTGCGGAGGACATGGTTCCTACTGCTGTCATGTAAGCAGGACCATAGTGCTTTACAATGTTCATGGGATTCTTCTTGGAATACGCTCCTGCAATGGAGTAAAGAAGAGTCAGCCAAATGTAATGTCCGATCATTACGATAATGATGATGATTAAGAAGATGGGTAACTGCTTGGTAATGGTTCCTTCGTAAGCCAAGGTGCAGAAGGTAGTACCGATTAAAAGAGGCAGTACCGGAATAACGAACTTGGTTACGATGGATAAAACGATGTTCTGGAACTCTTCCAATGCCTAGGTAATAATCTTGGAATTGTTCCAAGCTGCCGCAAGTCCCACCAATACGGAGAAGAAAAGAGCAGACATTACCGGCATAATCTGAGGAATGGACAGCTGGAAGACTACCTCAGGAAGCTCCTTTAAACCATCCACATCCGGGTTGATGTTTAAGTGGGGTAAGATGGTGTATCCGGAAAATGTAGCAAAAAATGCCGCTCCGATAGAGGATACATAGGCAATGAATAAAGCGACTATCAGCATACGAGAAGCATTGTTTCCCAGTCTTGTGATGGAGGGAGCAATAAATCCGATGATAATCAGTGGTACACAGAAGCTGATAAACTGTGCCGCAATATACTTTACAGTTACCACAATGTTCAAAATGGCATGGGATACACCGTTATCCATTCCGCTTAAAGCCAGTCCTAAGCAAATGCCCACAGCCAATGCCACCAAAAGCTTAAAGGGCAGACTATGAATAAATCCTTGTTTTTCCATACTTTTTCTCCTTCTTATTTTGTTGTAAATTTTCAAGCCCAATCTCAAGACATTTCTCAGTCTTTTTCTTCGGCTATTTCTTAAGCCATGCCTCAAGCATATTTCGGTCTATTTCTTAAGCCCTGTCTCGAGACATATTTCAATCTATTTCTTAAGCTTTGCCGGTTTACGCAGTTCCGTCCCCCCGGTCAGGACGCCAAAAATTCCTACACACAGGAATTCACATCCACCTGATCGGTCATTACCTTCAAAATCTCTCTGTCGGTGGATTGCATACCTACCTTTCCGATATAGCCCATATTTCTGATGGTCTTCTCCACATCCTCTTCCACAATGCCTTCTCCCCCATGGAAGCCCTGATCCTTCATACTCATGTGGTGAGCCAAAATAGCAGCATGAACGGAAGATGCAATCTTCGCCGCACAACTGGGCTTGGCACCGTCACAGACAATGCCCCCCACATTGCCTAAGGTGTTGCTGATGGTACGGCCGATCTTCTGATAATTTCCTCCGCAAAGGTAGGTAATACCGGCACCTGCACCGCAGGAGGCACTAACCGCTCCGCAGAAGGCGGAAAGAGCACCGATGTAGTGCTTGATGTAAACGGACACCAGATTGCTGACAATCAAGGCTCTGTACATCTTCTCTTCGGAAATGGAAAGGGCTTTCGCATATTCCACCACCGGCATACTTACGGTAATGCCCTGATTGCCGGAGCCGGAGTTAATCACCACCGGAAGGGGACAGCCGCTCATTCTGGCATCAGATCCTGCTGCCGCTCTGGCGCATGCACAAGCCCGTACATCGGAGCCCCAGGTCTCCAAAATCGTCTTTCCCACACTGGCCCCCCAGGGATTGTCCAAGCCCTCTTGGGAAATCGCCAGGTTCATCTCCACCTGTCTCTGTAAAGACGGTCTTACCAAGGATAAATCCACTGCATTGGCATAGTCCAAAATACCCTGAAGAGACATCAGACTCCGGTCTCCTCCTGTGGAAATCACATCCTGCTTATCCTCTTCTCCCTCTTTGTAAAGAACTTCTCCGTCCTTTTCCATGTAAATGATGTTACTGTGCTGGTTTGCAATCTCCAGTTTTACCTTATGGTTTTCGGACAGAAGCTCTACCGCAATGTAAAGCTTTGGACCTTCCTCCTGAAAGCTGACCTTGCAAAAACCGGTATCCACCAGCTTTCTGCACTGTTCCCGATCCTCATCCGTAACGGTAGACAGAACCTCCAGCTTTAAATCGGAGTCACCGCCAAGTACGCCTAAGATGGCCGCTACCTGCATACCCTTCTGGCCGCCGGAATTGGGGACGGTAACCGCCTTTACATTCTTAATAATGTTCCCGGAGCAGCAAAGCTTTATCTCCTTGACCTCTTCTCCCAGAAGCTTTCTTGCTGCCGCTGCGGCATAGGCAATGGCAATGGGTTCCGTACAGCCCATGGCCGGCACCAGCTCATTCTGTAAAATCTCCGTATAATTGTTCATCAAGCTCTCTTCCACCAATAGCACCTCCTAAAATATGTCTGACAGGACTTTTTAACTAAACATCCCCTCCCATAGTAAGCGCGAAGATTGTCTTTCAAAGTAAAACCCCGAAATCTTCCTATTCTTATTTAGATTTACTCTAATCATATCAGTAATGCGATTAAAAAGCACTAGGCGGATTTTGACGATTTTTTAACATAATTTTTGTATGATTTATATAGTGAATCTATGAATATTGCAAGATTTTTATGCAATATATAGGTGCATAGAAGTCGACCTCACAAACATCACCAGTGAGAACCATATTCAATATGAGAAAGCCGCTCTGATGCAACATAGGCCTGTAATAGGGGCAATCTGAGCCCGCCGGTACTTACTGAGCCCCGGCAAAGCGAAGGACTGTAGAACTCAAATAGCTGAAGCGAATGATGCAGTATGGGCATGAAAGAGAGCAATCTGAGCCCGCTGGTACCTACAGAGCCCCTGCGAAGCGAAGGACTATAGAAATCAAATAGCTGAAGCGAATGATGCAGTATAGGCATGAAAGAGAGCAATCTGAGCCCGCCGGTACTTGCGAAAAACAAAGGTACTGTAGTTTTTCGCTTAGTACCGCTGCAGGGCGAGGTTAGCGGGAGCGTGCTCGTTTTCGTGCCTATACTGCATCGGAGCGTATATATTTTTAAATTGCTTCACTTTGCAGGGGCTAGCATAGCGGGAGCGTGCTCGTTTTCATGCCTATACTGCATCGGAGCGTATATATTTTTAAATTGCTTCCCTCCGCAGGGGCAAGTATAGCGGAAGCGTGCTCGTTTTCATGCCTATACTGCATCAAAGCCCCCTACCCCGCCATGCGCTCATACATACCGTAATAGCTTCTATCCTCCAGCATATCCTTTCGAAGCTTAAACACATCCTCAGGATCGTCCGTAATCATGCCGTCCACCGGACTTTGCAGGTATTTGATGATTTTGTCTTCTTCATTGATGGTCCAAACATACATTTCCTTCCCCATATCCTGCACCTCTCCCATCAGGTAGCCGTTATAGGAGGAATCTTCAATCGCATAAAAGTCCACATTTTCCGTGGCAAAATCTCCGAATTGCACCGGAATCACCACCCCGGTCTTCCATTCCGGAGCAGTCTCTTCTATCCCCTCCATCAGGGAAATGTCTAAAGACATCAGGGGGTTCGTCTTCTCCACCCCGTATTCTTCCAGCTTCTCCAGAAGAATTTCCGAAAAATTCTCCGGTTCCTTTCCATGAGGCTTAATCTCTATCAGAAGGGGCATATTCAGCGCCTTTGACCGCTGTACAAATTCCCGAAGGCTTGGAATTTTTCCGCTAAACTCCCCCTGATGCACCGTCATAGCGGTGAGCTCCGAAAGGGTACAGTCGTAGACCTTTTTTTCTATTCCGGTAAGCCGAGAAAGTTCCAAATCATGCATTACCACAAATTCCCGGTCCTTAGTCAGCTGAATATCCAGCTCCACCATATCCGCCCCTGCTTCCTTTGCCCCCTCTAAAGACTCTATAGTATTTTCTACTCCGGTAGAAACCAGCCCTCTATGGGCAATGATTTTCGCATCCGTATTAACCTCCCGTCCCATATAATCCATAAGCGCTATGGTGCTGTGAAAAACAAATAAAGCCAGTAGGAGGAAAACGGTGGTTTTGCTATACTTTTGTTCCTCGGCAAGAAAAGCATTTTCCCCCTCGGAGCCTTCCACCGGAAGAGTATTTACTAAGAGGGAAAGAAAGCCTATTTTTGATAAAATTCCAAAGAAAAATCGGGTAAAACGAAAGAGCAGGAAGAAAAGAAAATGAAAGATTCCCAGTTCTCCCTTTGGATCCAGGCTGGTAAAGAGAAAAGCCGCCAGATAGAGCAAAAGAGCGGCCAACAAACTCAGCAAAAACTCATATAAAAAGAGAGTCAGAAACAATTTGATTCCGCCTTTTTTCGTATAGGCAAAGCTTTCCCGCACAGATTTGTTAAACTTCTGCGCCTTTAAGCCCATTAAAGGCACAGTATAAACCAGACGCATATTTAAGTACATGAAAAAGAAAAACAGAAGGAAAAGAGCAATATGCCCTCCCACTGTTTTGCCCACTTCTTCCGTTATAAAATCCGGAATGTGGAAGGAATCTGTCAGGGAAGAGCTTAGAATAAAGCCCGCCACCGGCACGGTGCAGAGAATATAAAGAAGGAACAGCAGCACATTGCCATAGCTGAAATCCCGCAGTCGGATTAGAGAGGTGCGAAGAATTTTTCGATAAGAAATCCTAACCCCTTCCTTGGCCGCCAAAATCACCTGTACCAGGGTAAAGACCTCCACATAAAAAAAGAAGGCCAGAAGAAAAGCAAAAAGCAAAACCATAAAGAGGCTTCTGGGGCTGGTAAAGAAATAGCGAATATTGTACTGATCCACATTGGGCAAGTCCACCAGCACCAAAGCCAGACGGAAAAGCATTTGCAAAAGCTCCTTCCCTACAAAGGTCGCAATCTGCAAAAAAATGGCGGTAGACAAAAAGAGGAACTTATGGCGATTGCAAAATGTCAAAGTCCCAAAAACCTGTTTCCACATGCCCTCTTTTTTTTCCATAAGTTCCTTTCTAAAATTTGCTTGGTAAATGCTTTAAATGAATATTTTTACAATATATCTCCTTTTCGTTAAAGAAACCGCAAATTTCTTTCCGATATCGATTTAAGAAAAATGAAGCTTTAAACGATAGGCGGAGTACTCTCCGAAGTCCTGAATATCCTCCTCCAAATAGCGAATGGCCTTCTCTACATCCTTATTTCGTAGCGCCGACACAATGTCCACATGGTGCTCCGTATCCATGGAAAAAAGAATTTCCTTGTCCTTCTTCCAATAGTACTGGGAGTAGGCCCGTTTTAGTCTGGTCATGCATTTTTCCAGCTGCTCCGTAATATAGTCATTGTGGGCACAGGCAATCAAACGAAGGTGAAATTCCATGTTATGCTTCCAGTGAGTCATGGCGTCCGTATTATTTTCACTGCACTGACTGTTGATCTGCTCCAAGTCCCGAAAATCTTCCTCCCTAAGCTCCGCTCCGCACTCCAAAAGCACTCCCCGCTCCAAGACAAAGCGGAAAGCCAGCATATCGTAGATATCTTCCTTACTGAGGCGCACCACCTCATAGCCGTAGCGGGGGATATTTTTTAAAATACCGTCCGCACAAAGTGCCATCAGCGCCTCTCGAACCGGAGACTTGCTACAGTGGTATTTTTCCAGTAGTGCCTTCTCATTCAAAATATCTCCCGGAGAAACATTGCCCTGGAAGATATCCTCCAGAATAGATTCATATACTTGGTCTTTCAGACTTTTTTCCATAGTTCTCCCTTCATTTCTTTGAACTGTCCTAGTATAGCGTAAAAAAGGAGGCTAAAAAAGCCTCCGAAGTGATTTTCTCTGATGAGAAGAAAATATTTTTTATCTTAAAACTTGCCATAGAAAACTATACATACAGACTTTCTAAGGAAATCAAAACCAAATCATCCCGAGAAATTGCTTCAAATCCGCTTTTGGAAAGGAAGCCGTAACGATAGCATTGCAGGCCACATTCCTTTACCTGCGCTATCTCCTTTTCTATTTCCGCCTTGCTAAGAGGCTTATCTTGAAACTTTACTTCATAAAATATATAGCCCTTGGGATCGTAGGTGACAATGTCGAACTCTCCGTTTCGCCTTTCTTTCGGAATGTCGTAGTAGTACCTGCCTATTTTCTCAAAGGGCTCCTCCATAAGTCCTGCCCGATTCTGCCGAATCAAATATTGTTTTCCTATCGTCTCAAAACGCTTCGGCACATAGGCATTTTCAAAGTCCTCCTGAATATATCGCTGATAGAAAATATCCGAATTCATCACGTTTAGCTGGGAGCTGTAGCGGAAAATATATCGGTAATAAAACAAAGACATGGGGTCACTGATATAATATCCGGACTTCTTTCGGTTATTTTCATCATTAATAGGCGCCGCCTTCTCCACCAGCTCCATACGAATCAGCTTGTCCAACACATCCACTAAGCTGGGGCCACTGGAAACATGGGACTGAGACAGGATATCGTTAAAGCGGGAAAATCCCTTTGCCATAGCCTCAAAGACTTCATTGGCATTCACAATTTTCGCAATTTCCGACTTAAGGTACATCAGTACCTCATTTTCCAGTCTTGCACCGGGGGATGCGATCAGTTCTATAATATTTTCCTTTACGGACCTGTCTTCCCGAATCAAACGATTATAATAGGGAATTCCGCCAAAAACACTGTAAAGCCTCACCTTATCCTCATCGGAAAAATGGGGATAAAACTGTGCCGAATCATAGTAATCCATGGGCTTCAGCTTTAAAACCAAATCAAAACGGCCAAATAAGGGATTCTCTTTTTCTATCAGTTTCTGCATGGTATCCACAAAGGAACCGCACAAGGCCAATTTCAATTTGCTCCGGTTTCGATATTTATCAATCAGTGCCTGCAAAACACTGTCCATGCCCTTCAGCACATCACTAAGATAAGAATATTCATCCAAAATCAAGAGAATATTCTCCTCCGTCGCCTTTTTAAAAAGAAAATCCAGCACTTCCTCCAGACCGGAAAAGGAAATCTTCGGGTAGCCAAACTCTTCCGAAAGTAAAGTCGCCAGGCTTTCTACATTGTTCATTTCAGAAGTCTGTTTACACTCGTAATAAATCCTCTTCCCCTCAAAGAACTGCATGGAATGTTTCATCAGCTCACTTTTTCCAATACGCCTTCTTCCGTATAATAGAAGCACTTCCATGCCGGGAGACTGATACAAGCCTTTGATTTTCCGTACTTCTTCCTCTCTTCCGATAAATTTCATTTTATTCGGTCACCTCCGATTCGGTTTTGTCCGAATAAAAATTATCATATCTTTTCTAAGATGTAAAGGCTAAGAAGAAAACAACAGAATAAAGAGCAAAACAGCAAAAATAGGAATAAAGCAACTATATAAAAGGTAAAATAAAGAAGTAATTACAACGTTCTACCGCATTTCCTCAATATGATAAATGTAGTCAATGGTGGACAGGGCTTCGATAATCTCCTTGTGGGTTTTGAACTTCTTCAGCTCCTTGCTGTCTATGGTAAAGGTTACGGAATACACGCTAAGGCCGGAGCCGTGGTAGGCAGTATTTAATTCAATATCATCAATCCGAAGTCCCAGCCTCCGGATGGTGGTGACAAAGTCCTGTAAATACTGCCGACTCTTTAACTCCAAATGAATTTCAAAGTGGTTGGAGCGATTTTTCAGATACATTTCCAAGCCCGGTAAAGAAGACAGAATCCAATAAAGCATAAAGCAGGCTACTACACTGATCAAGTATAGTCCCGCTCCAGCACTGAGGCCGATGAGAATACAGGACCAAAGGGCGATGGATGTGGTTAATCCCTTCACCTGATTTCGGGAGCTGTAAAGAATCGCCTTTCGGCTGATGCTTGCAATGCTGATCATGGCAAAGGCAGAGAGCATAGGAAAACGAAGATTTCCCTCGTTCATAAATAGCAGATCCAAAATCATGGCCAAACAGCTGGATAAAGAGGCCAAAATAAAGGTACGAAGACCTGCGGAATGCCTTTTGTTGGCTCGCTCACAGCCAATGATGGAGGAGAGAAGAACCGCAAGTAAGATTCTAAGCAAGGCGGAAGAAAGACTGATATCATGCTCTATCCTAAGACTTTGAAAAGCTTCCTGTAGTATCCATTCTGACATGGCTTTTCCTCCTGTTCTATTGAAATATTCCGTAATCAATGCGCGTAAAACTCATCCATTTTATCTTATATAAACCCTTAAGTAGAAGCTTCAAGCTAATACTGCTCCTCCGCCGCCTCGGTAAAGGCTTCTTCCTCTTCTGCCAGTCTCTTAGCATGAGAAGGAAGTTCCTTCTGAATGGCCTGGATTCGCTCGATCAAAAGCTCCACCTCATTTTTCTTCTTCTCCGGTTCTATAGCGACGGATTCCGTTAAATCCTCCAAACTTACCGCATAGGAATGGGAAAGATACAAGGCCAGCTTAGCACAACCGGGGCCTACGAGTTCATAGAGAATGCTGGAAGCAAGAATTACCGTTTCCAAGGCTCTTCCCAGCTCTCCACCCAAAATTCTGGCACCCAATGCGGAAAGACCGATGGCTACCCCGGCCTGAGGCACCAATGCCAGTCCTAAATATTTACGAACTTCCTTCTTTTCTCCCACCAAAGTTGGACCCAGAATGGCACCCAGATATTTTCCCAAAATACGTACCAAAAAATAGCTGATACCCACCAGAAGAAGAGGAACATTTTCCCCTATTCCCCCCGAATGTAAGAGCACATCCAGCTTGAAGTTCATGCCGGAACGCACGAAAAACAGCAGTAAAATGGGAGGATTAAAGTAATTTAACTGTTTGAAAAGCTTGTCGTCTCCCGTGATATTGATGTAAATCATGCCCATGGACATACAGCCCAGAAGAGGAGACACATCCAAAAGGGCACAGATACCGCAAAAGCTGAAAAGTACGGCTATGGTAATAATCAAACGGTTGTCTGTAGAACGCTGCTTCGGCATTAAAAGCTTTAAAAAGAGCCCAAAAAGCGCTCCCAAAAGAAGCACCGCCAGATTTAAAGCAATGGGCATGAGAATACTGCTCAGCTTAAAGGCGCCGGATTGCAACGCCACCGCCACGGAAATCGCCATGCTGTAAGCCACAAGTCCAAAGACATTGTCCAAGGCTACCACCTGCAAAAGGGTATTCACAAAATCCCCCTTGGCATTGAACTGTCGGATGGTCATAATCGTGGAGGCGGAGGCGGTGGTTGCCGCTAGGGCTCCCAAAACCAAAGACAGACTTAAATTCAATTTTAAAATAAAAAGACAAAGCACAAAAACAAAGAGGGAAGCCAGTGCGGCTTCAAAAAGGGTAATGATACATACCTTCAGACCATTTTTCTTTAAAGTAGAAAAGGTAAAAAATTCCCCGGTTCCAAAAGCAATAAAGGCAAGGGCGATATCCGCAATAAAGCTTGTGCCTTCAATAATATCCGGATTCACAAGATTCAAACAATACGGTCCAATCAGGATTCCCGCCAGAATATAGGCGGTTACGTTGGGAAGCTTTAGCCTCTTAGTTACTCTGGTTAAGGCAAAGCCGGAAAATAGCATTAAAGCTATGGGGATAATCACCCCAGACACAGAGGAGCCCCCCTGAAATATTTGCATAATGGATTGTCCTTCCATGGGATTGTCCTCCTTCCTGGAAAATATTCTAAATCTATAGTAAATAATCGACATGAAAAAGGGAAGTGCTAAACTTGCCCAAAACACATCGTTTAGTACTTCCCCTATTTTTTTATTCTTCTAAAACTCATTCCGCCGCTTTAGTGAATTATTTTCTAGCCTGATCAATGACTACTGCAATCAGAATAATAACGCCCATTGCCACCGTCTGCCAATATGCCGAAACCCCAAGTAAACTTAACGCATTATTAATAATTCCGATAACGATAAGACCAATAACTGTCTGAGGAATTCCTCCTCGTCCACCGGACATGCTAGTACCACCCATTGCTACTGCTGCAATGGCATTTAACTCATAGCCTACTGCTGCCGTGGCCTGTCCATTCTGTAACTTGGAGGCTAACACCAGCCCTGCTAATGCTGAAAGAATTCCGGAAATCACATAGACCGAAAAACGGACTTGATCTACATTAATTCCCGTCAGCTTAGCTACCTCTTTATTACTACCTACAGCATAAATATATCTTCCATAGCAAGTCTTTGTTAAAATAATATAACTTAGAAAAATAATAAAAACCATTAAAATAACTGATACAGGAATAATACCAAGTTCTCTTAAACCGATAAATCCAAAACTTTCCGGCAAGCCAAAAACCGGCTTTGCATCTGTAAAAACATAGGCTAAACCTCTTGCTACATTCATCATCGCCATAGTTGCAATAAAGGGAGGAACATTCAACTTTGCAATACAAAATCCATTAAGAGCACCACACACAGTACCTATTACTAAGGAAGTTAGTAATATAATCAGAATGGACATCGGAACAGATGCATTTGGCATAGTTTTGATTAAAGACGCTCCTGCTACCCCTGCTATAGCCGCTACCGAACCAACAGAAAGGTCAATACCATCTGAAAGTATAGTAAAGGTCATGCCACAGGCAATAAGTGCATTGATTGAAATCTGAATCAAGATATTCTTGATATTTCCCCCTGTCGCAAATCGAGGGACAAAAAGAAGACACACTGCAAACAGCGCTACCGCAAAAAGGAGCATGGTATTTTCTCCTTTTAGGACTTTTGATATACCACCATTTTTCTTATTCATAAACAACCTCCTCATTTCCTTTGCTGGCAAAAAGCATGACATTTTCTTCTGTCGCTTCTGCACTATCCAGAAAACCGGTTACATATCCCTCTCGCATTACCATAATGCGATTAGAACATCCTAATACCTCTGGTAATTCTGAAGAAACGAGGATAATGCTGCCACCTTCCTCGACAAAATTCTTCATAAGCTCATATATTTCCGCTTTAGCATTAACGTCTATTCCCCTGGTAGGCTCATCCATAATAAGAATCTTAGACTTTGCTAAAAGCCACTTTGCTATTACTACCTTCTGTTGATTTCCTCCTGAAAGATTTTTAATGATTGCTGAATCTGAAGGAGTCTTAATCCGTAACTTGTCTATGTAGGAAATTGCTTCTCGCTTTTCCCACGAAAAATCAATAAAACCACTATGACTATTCTCTTTTAAAGATGCCAAACTGGTATTTTCCCGAACTGTCTTTTCCAGTAAAAGTCCCTGGCCTCTTCTATCTTCGGGAATTAATCCCATACCTTTTTTAATAATTTCCTTAGGCTGTAATCCCTTTAAACTTTCTCCATACAAAAATACCTCTCCACTATCATAGGAATCAGCTCCAAAAATCGCCCTCATTAATTCAGTTCTTCCTGCACCGATAAGTCCGGCTACCCCAAGAACTTCTCCTTTATATAGTTGAAATGAAACATTTTTAAAATGATTTTTAGAGCATAGGTTCTTCACCTCCAAAACCAATTCTTTATTTTCCGGAGCTTTGGCTTTGTAATAAAATTGGGAAATTTCTCTTCCCACCATCATTTCTACCATCTTCTGTTCAGTTACTGTTGAAACCGGTACTGTAGCAATCTTCATACCATCTCGAAGTACGGTAAGCATATCTCCCATCTCCAGAATTTCCTTTAGACGATGAGAAATATAAATTACTGCAACATTATCTTTCTTTAATTGACGTATAACTCGAAAAAGAGACTGTACCTCGTGGTCAGAAAGCGAACTGGTAGGCTCATCCATAATTACTAACTTACTATTCTGAGAAACAGCTCTGGCAATCTCTACCATTTGCTTTTCTCCATTACTAAGCTTATATACCGGTGAGCGTGGATCAATCGCCACATCCATTTCATCCAAAATCCTTTTACATTCCGCAATCATTTTTTCTTTGTTTAAAAATCCGGATTTTTTCTCTTCTCTTCCCAGAAAAACATTTTCATAAACTTTTAAATCCTCAATAACGCTAAGCTCTTGATGAATAACACTGATTCCTCTCTGCTGCGCTTCTCGAATATTTTTTGCCCCGGGCTGTCCCTCTATCAAAACTTCCCCTTTATCAGGTTGATAAATACCGGAAATGATTTTAATAATTGTGGATTTTCCTGCACCATTTTCTCCCAAAAGAACATGTACTTCCCCAGGATAAAAAGCAACAGAAATATCCTCTAAGACTTTCACGCCGGGAAATTCCTTATGAATATGCTTTAATTCTACTAAAGTCTCTTTTCTTTCTTCCATCATAATATGCTCCATATTATAGAAAAAGGCGTCCAAAAAGTGGGACGCCTTCCTCTTAACCTATCTTTTTATTACTTTGCATTCTTTGCATCAATAATATAAGGCGCAATCAAAATCTCGGAATCTACCTTCTCACCCTCTAAATGCTTCTTAATAGCCTCAAGAGTGGTCTTACCAATTCCTGCAGGGTCCTGTGCAACATCTGCAACCCAGTTTCCACCCTTCTTGATTTCTGCAACACCTTCTGGATTTCCGTCATAACCGATAATCTTGGTTGCTGCATTGGCTGCTGTGATAGAGGAAAGAGCACCAATAGCTGCAGGATCTCCTACACAGAAAACAACATCGATATTATCATTCTTTAAAAGCATGTTCTGCATTACATCTGCAGCCTTCTGCTGGTCACCGGAATAGTTCTGCACATCAACTACTTTGATATCCGGAGCATTCTCCTTTAAATAATCTGTAAATCCGGTCTCTCTATCTACACAGCTTTCGATTTCAGAATAAGTAATTACTGCTGCATTACCCTTTTTTTCGGTAAGGATATTATTTACCACATACTCAGCAGCAAGCTGTCCACCCTTCTTGTTATCTGTAGCAACGTGAGTAACCGGCTTTCCATCAGAAGCGATATCCATAGTAAATACCGGAATTCCAGCCTTTTCAGCAAGCTCAATCATAGACTTGGATCCTGCAGAGTTAGTTGGTGCAATAACAATAGCATCTACTTTCTTGGTAATAAAATCCTGTACCTGACCAAGCTGCTTATTTGCATCTCCTGCAGCATCTTGTACATCTAAAGTCCATCCATATTCCTTTGCTTGCTCTTCCATAGCAGTCTGGATACTATTATAGAACACGTGGGTACTGTTCAGTAAGCTTACACCGATGGTCTTTGCTTCTCCTTTAGTCTCTTCCTTCTTAGCCTCCGTCTCTCCGGCTTTCTCTGTCTGTTTTTCTGTTTGCTCTGATGCTGCAGCAGTTGTGCTCTTTGCAGCACTGCCACCTCCACAAGCCACAAGAGATACAGCCATTAAAGCTGCGAGTACCAATGAAATACCTTTTTTCATCACTTTTTCCTCCTTTAAAGATAAGTAAGTAAATATTCAGAACGAGGTCTGCGTGATTGCTTACCCGTTTTGATTCGAGTTAAAATTTGTCCATTATTGAGAAAAATAAAACATTGTTTCACGTATTCCAAATTCTTATCTAAGTTTTTATGCCTTATGGACACTATTCAATACATGCATCTTATGCTTAATAAGTTCCTTAACTTTTTCTCTACCTGCTCCATTATATTTCTTTGGATCAAATACTTCCGGATTCTTCTCAAGGTACTCTTTTACCCCCTTGGTAAAGGCATCTCTTAATTCGGTTGCAAAGTTCACTTTGCAAATACCAAGGCCTGTTGATTTCTTTACATCTTCATCAGGAATTCCTGACGCACCATGTAGAACAATAGGAATACTTACCAGACTTTTGGTTTTTTCCAAAATATCAAATCGTAACTTTGGTACTCCTTTATAAAATCCATGAGCATTTCCAATACCAACTGCAAGGAAATCCACACCTGTTTGCTCTGCAAATTCCTTTGCTTCTTCAGGATCGGTATAGGACTTTTCACTGTCTTTTACTTCATGTGTGTCTTCTTTTCCTCCTACCGTTCCTAATTCTCCTTCAACCGGCACTCCCATAGCATGTGCAAACTCAACCACTTTCTTCGTAAGAGCTACATTTTCAGAAAAAGCCAGCTTAGAACCATCAATCATGATAGAGGTGTAACCGGATAAAATCGCTTTCGCACAAAGCTCTGCACTGTTTCCATGATCCAGATGTAAAGCCACCGGCACTTTCGCCTTTTTTGCTTCTGCGTTTACCATTCCAAAAAACATATCTGTATCTGCATATTGCAAGCTTCCCGGAGTTGTCTGAATAATTACCGGAGAAGATAATTCCTCTGCCGCTGCTACAATTGCCTGAACCATCTCCATGTTCTCCGCATTAAAAGCACCGACTGCATAGCCCTCTTGCTGCGCTTTCATCAAAATTTCCTTAGAACTTACCAAAGCCATATTTTTCCCCTTTCTATTCTTCTAAATTGATAATTTCAACCTTTTGTAACATTGCTTCCAAATCTTCTTTTTCGCACAACTGAGTACCCGGATGTAGTAAAGATCCTGTTGCACAAGCTACCGCATATCTAAAAATATCTTCATCCGAAAGGCCTTTCTTCATCGCCAAACAAGCTCCTGCCACCATGGAATCCCCAGCCCCCTGCACTCCCTGTACAAGAATCTTTACCGGTTTTGCCTGATAGCACTTTTCTGCTGTGAGAAATAAAGCTCCCTCCTCTCCCAATGAAATACAAAGATAATGTATGCCTTTCTGTAGTAAGCTCTTGCCAAAGCTAATCATTTCTTTGGTATCTTTAAATGCCTTTCCATAAAAAGCTTCCAACTCTTCCCGATTCGGTTTCACAAAATACGGCTGTGCCTCTAATGCCAAAACTAGTAAATCTCCAGTAGCATCTAAGACTGTTTTTATCCCTTTTTCCTTTGCTAAAAGTATTAATTCCTTATAAATACTCCTTGGAACCCCTGGTGGTACGGAGCCATCCACAACTAAGATATCCGTCCCTTCCCACTCTTTTTCCATCAAAGAGAAGAAAGCAGACACATCGGCTTCAGTAACTTCTTGTCCCTTATCATTAAACTCACTCATTACACGCTTTTCTGTGTCGAAAATCTTTACATTTACACGAAGACTTCCTTGAACTGTGTGAAAGTGATAAGGACAATGAATACGTTCAAAAAAGCGTCTCAATCTGGCCTCATCTTCCGAAAAAGAAAAACCGGTCGCTTTATTGCTAACACCAAGATTTTGTAACGCTATACTGACATTAATTCCTTTTCCCGAAATATCTTCCCTTGTTTTCAAAACCTTATTTGTTCCTCCATAAAGGAACTTCTCAATCTCTATTGTTCTATCAATACAAGGGTTTAAACTAACTGTAAGAATCAATTTTTCTCCCCCTTTAAAAAATCAGACATAGCTTGGAAAATAATGTACACTGATGTAGCTCCTGCATCCTGCAGCCCGATGGCCTTATCTCCAAAATACTTTGCTCTTCCAAAACGTGCTTTTATCGTTTTCGTGTACTCCATCCCTTTTTCTGCAGCTAAAGCAGCTCTTTGAAAGCCCTCTATAAGATCCAATCCTTCCTTTGCCCCCTCTTCCAGAGCAAGAACTGCCGGTTCCAAAGCATCCACCATTGTCTTATCTCCTACTTTAGCCTTCCCTCTCTTTTTTAGTGAAGTTAATGAAGTAGAAAAAATCTCTGCAAAATCACTTAATTTGAAACTGTTTCGTTCCTCTCTTTTTACAATTCCCGATATAAAAACCGTTCCAAATAAAACGCCTGAAGCTCCGCCCATAGTGTCTAAAAGGCAAGTACCCACTGCTCGAAAAACCCCTTCACAGGAATCAACTTTCAAATCAAGCAACATTTTCTGAACAGCCAAAAAGCCTCTTTTCATACCTGTTCCATGGTCTCCATCACCTATTTTCAAGTCAATCTCTGTAAGGTACGGCTCTGACTCCACCACTTTCTGAGCAACCCTCTCCATCATTCTTTTTACTTGATCAGCACTAACTTCCTTCATACTGTCTTCACCTTCTACATCTTTTCTTCCACATTAAGTTTGAACACCCTGAACTCTGTATATGATGCTCACCAAGTTCATTCCATTTCTCTTTTGTAAAACAACGGCGAATACGCTTCTTTTTTATAAAATCCTCTATATTCCTCTTGCATTTTCAAAAAGCTAAGAGAGAGTCCCCCTGCTCCTTGTGTGGGGAAAAGTGATTGCGCAAAAGTATCAAATACTTTTATTTTCTTCCTCTTCAAAGCATTCTGAAGGCTATATAAGAGGATGCATTCTTCCAAGGTAGTTGTTGCCTGAAATACATTCAGAAAAACAGCAATCTCATCTCCTTCTTTTAGCTGCAAATCAATCAGTAAAGGTTCAATGAGCTTCTCTATTAAAGAATCCGCACTTGGCAAATTTGTTCTTTCTTTTCCTAATTCTCCGTTAAATCCCATACCGTACTCTACAAAACCATCCGGTAAATCATAAGCTTGTTTTCCATTTTCGAAAACAAAAGCCGGAGAAGTAGTTACGCTTGCCGTGGAAAGATTATCATTTATTCTCTCTCCCAAAGACACTAGTTCTTCTAAACTAAGTCCCGCATTTCTGGCTGCAGAGAGTATTTTTAATACCAATGTAACACCGGCAATACCCCTTCTCTCCTCTCTTTCTTCTGATGAATCCACATCATCCGAAACATAAATCTGTCGTGTCTTAATTCCCTCAAGTTCTGCAAGCTCACTTACCAACTCAAAGTTTAGAACATCCCCAGCATGATTCGTTGCAATGCACAGTACTCCTTCATCATGAGAAAGCGCACGAATCGTTTTAAGAATACTGCCTGCTGCCGGTGCAGTAAAAATATCCCCTAAAACGCAAGCATCAGCCAGTCCTTTTCCCACATATCCAATCGGCCAAGGCTCATTACCTGCCCCTGCTCCAATTAAAATAGATACACCATTCTTTCTATCTTTATACAATAGAACCTTTTGTCCTTCTATCCGTTCAAAAAGATTGGGGTAGGTTTCTACATATCCATCAATCATTTCTTCTACCGCTTTTTCCAGCGTATTATGTAAACGATTCATTTTTCCTCCTACTCTTTTTCCTCTAAACATTTTACTAATTATTTAATATGCTCTGTATGAATCTCATTCGAAAATGTCTTAAAGTAAGTGATATTTTTTCTTTTATTCTTATGAGCAACGAGCATATAAAGACAATCCACAATAACAAGCTGTGCCAAATTCTCACTGGACGGATCAAATAGGTTCCCATCCTGCGCATTATTATAATCATATGCACTAAATAAGGTGTAATCCGAAATTTTAGCTAGTGGAGACTCTTTAATACTACTGATTCCCACTACTTGAATACCTCTTTTTTTCGCTCTTCTTGCTCCCTCAACCACTGATTTACTCTGTCCAAAATTACTCACGCATATCAAAATATCTTTTTTTTCCATAATGGATGTAATATTAACAATCTCGTGGGCATCACTAAACATCATAATCGGGTATCCAATGCGATAAAGCCTAGAGTACAGTGCCTCCATAGTGACTTTTGATCGACCCACGCCGATGACTACAATTCTTCTTGCCTCATGAATCAAATCTGCCACTGTCTGCATAGTATCAAAGTCCAGAATTCCCCAAGTCTCTTCCAGTTCTCTAACACTTTTTGAGAAAATAGTTTTACAGATAGAATGAGCATCCCCAGTAATAGGCTCACCATTATAATTTAGTTCATTTTCCTCCTGCCTATTCTCCTCTTGCTTTTCCATCACAATCTTTAGACGAAAGTCACGGAATTCTTTGTACCCCATCATTTTTACAAATCTACTGACAGAAGCTGTACTGACTCCACTCCTACGAGCTAATTCACTAGCTCTCTCCACACACTTCTTATCTTCTGTATCAATGAGATAATCTGCTATTTTTTGCATTGCTTCATTCATCTGAGGATATAATGATTTAATCTCCGGAATAACAGATTGTTGCACGAAGCGCTCACTTCCTTTCGTATGTACTTTTGTTTCATATATCTGTAATAAACTAATTTTTTGTTTCACAGTAACTTTATTCTACTCCACAAAGAATGTCAATCTTACATATATTTTTCAGGAATTCAGACAATTTTTTAGCAAAAACTTATACATAATCAACTAATATAAAAGCAATTATAAAATTCTCTTATAGCATAAACAGTAATTACAAAGCCTGTGTTTGAATCCTTTGAAATAGTTCCCCTCTTATTTGCCTTTCCTATGAATCTCTGCTATGATATAAAATAATAAAATTTATCATTTTAGAAAGGAGACCTATGTATAAGCAGGAGCGGTATATTTTTCGGGCGGCTACTGAAGAGGATATCCGAGAATTAGCAGCGATAGAAAAGATATGTTTTTCGGAAAATGAAGCTTGTAGCTATGAGGAAGTAAAGGATAGGGTAGAACAAGCTCCGGAAGATTTTTTGATTGCCTTTGATCAAGTGAATAAAAAGATTGCCGGTTATATGAGCGGTATTCACTCCGGTTCTGAAGTCTTTTTAGATGAATTTTTTCAAAATGCCTCCTTACAGGAAAAAGGAGCAAAGCATTGCTTTCTTTTAGGTCTGGAGGTTCGACCGGAATATCAAGGAAAAGGGCTCGCCAGCCAGATTATGAACCGCTATATCGACATGGAGGAAGAGCGGGGTACGGAGAAGATTTTTCTCACCTGCCATACCCATTTTGTTCCTTTCTACAGCGGTTTCGGCTATGAGCACTTGGGTAAATCCCCCTCCACCTGGGGCGGAGAGAGCTGGGAGGATATGGTTTATATCCTTACATAATAAGATAAAATTTTAGACAAGAAAAAAGAGGCTGTTAAAATCAAAAAGATCTCCTATGCAATATAGGGCTGAAACGGGGCATAAACTCAGATTACTCCTATTTCAGACCTATACTACATAAAAGACTATTTATATTTTGATTTTTACAGCCTCTTTTTGCTAAACTACAGCTTTTTTAGCTTGGCAAAGCCTGCCAGCATCTTCTTCTGTCCTGCGGTGTCAAAAAGCACCGTCACCAGCTTGTCCTTCTTATCCTCTTCTATGGCCAGTACTTCACCCTCTCCAAATTTCATATGGCTGACCCGGTCTCCTACCTGATAATCCAGGCTTCCGGAGCTCATGCCGGAAATGCCCTTTTGGATAATGCCGGCCTGCTGATAGGCTTGAAGATCCAAAGGCTTTTTGGAAGAAGAATATCCGTCACTGCCATATAGATTAGAGGATGAACGCCCTGATGAACCATAGGCACCGGTAGAGCCATAGGAACCGGAGGAGCCGTAGGAATCGGAAGAACCATAGGCACCAGTAGAGCCGTAGGAACTTCCCCTTCCATAGCCACTTGAAGCAGAATCCCCATAACCTGACTGTCCCATATAAGCTTTGATAGACTGATTCGCCTGCTGTAAGTAAGAGCTATAGCCGGAACGGCCTGTTTTTTCCATGAAAATATCTTCTTCACTGGGCTTTTTCCGATAGAGATACTTCTTCTCCAAATGCTCTTCCGGCACATCATCCACAAAGGAGCTGACCAGCATGGACTGATACTGCCCATGGACCACCCGGTCTCTTCCTGCGGTTAAATACAGTTCCTTTTCCGCCCTGGTGATTCCCACATAAAAGAGTCTTCGCTCTTCCTCCCGTTCCTCGGGAGTAAACATGGACTGGGCACTGGGGAAGAGGCCTTCATTTAAGCCTACCAGATAGACCACCGGAAACTCCAGACCTTTGGCTCCATGTAAGGTCATCAGGGTGATTTTGTCTTCCGTTAAGTCACTTCTATCCAAGTCGGAAAGGAGAGACACCTCTTCCAAAAAGGCGGAAAGACTGCCCTCATCCCCATTTTCCTCGATATAGGATTGGAGCTTTCCCTGTAACTCCTGAATGTTTTCCATACGGCTTTCCGCCTCTATGGCCCCCTCTGCCTGAAGATCCTTTTCGTATTCCGTGTCCTGTAAAATGCGGTCAATAAGGGCGCTTAATTCCACATCCTTCCAGCTCTCCAGCATTTCCCGGAAGCTTCCCACCATGCTTAAAGCTTTTCCGGAAAGTCCTGCCGCCTTGGCAAAGGGAAGGGATTCCACCAAAGAAAAGCCCCCAAGGCTTTCTCCATACTGCTGCAATTTTAAAAGGCTGGCCTCGCCAATGCCCCTCTTTGGCACATTGATGATTCTCCGAAGAGCCACATCATCCTTTTTATTCACCAAAATCTTCATATAGGAAAGGATATCCTTGATTTCCTTTCTTTGGTAGAAGTTCACGCCCCCCACAATCTGGTAGGGAATATTCCAATGAATACACTGCTCCTCCAGTAGACGGGACTGGGCGTTGGTGCGGTACAGCACCGCCTGGTCCTTATAGCTCCAGCCTGCATCCCGAATGCCTCGGATAACAGCCGCCGCCTCTTCCTTGGCACTTTCATATTCCTGAAAGCTGACCTTCAAGCCCTCCTTCTCCGCAGTCCAAAGCTTCTTTTGCTTTCTGTGCTGGTTTTCAGCAATGACCACATTAGCCAAGTCCAGAATAGGAGCGGTGGAGCGGTAGTTTTGTTCCAGCTTTACCACCTTACAGTTTGGAAAATGAGATTCAAAGGAGAGGATATTTTCCACATTGGCACCCCGAAAACGGTAAATACTCTGGTCGTCGTCTCCCACCACGCAGATATTTTGATACTTCTTAGCAAGGAGATAAACCAAATGGAACTGCACATCATTGGTATCCTGATACTCGTCCACCAAAATATAACGAAAACGCTCCTGATACTTCTCTAAAACTGCCGGAAACTTCTCAAAAAGCTCCTTACAGCGTAAAAGCAGGTCGTCAAAGTCCAAGGCATTATTTTGCTTTAGCTTTTCTTCGTAAAGTCGGATGCAGGCACGAATCTTCCCATCCAGAAAATCCTCCGGATCCTCCAAAAGATAGTCGGAAACGGTTCGCCCCTGATTCTTCACCTGGGACAGGGCGGAAAGCACCAACCTTTCCTTCAGCATCTTGCTATCTATCTGCAATTCCTTAAAGACCTGCCGCATCACAGTTTTCTGATCATCCGTGTCATAGATGGAAAAGTCGGAGTCATAGCCCAGATTTCCGATTTCCCTTCGTAAAATCCGAAGACACATGCTGTGGAAGGTGGATACCCAGATTTCTCCCTGCCGCTCCGGCAGAAGCTGATTCACCCTGTCCCGCATTTCCTGGGCCGCCTTATTGGTAAAGGTAATCGCCAGAATTTGATAGGGAGAAACTCCCTTTTCCAAAATCAGGTAGGCGATTCTGTGGGTCAACACTCTGGTTTTTCCCGAGCCTGCCCCCGCCAAAATCAAGAGAGGCCCCTCTCCATGGGTGGCGGCCTCATACTGTTCTTTGTTTAATATATTTTTCAGCTCCATGGCTTTCCTTTCTTTTCCTTAGGTCATATATACCCTATACTCTCTTATTTTTTCCTTCGTACTTTAAGCTACCTTGCTTAAGGATAGTACCATTTTCCCCTTATAGCCACTGCTAAATTCTTGTAATTCTACTTCGCTATGCTATACTTGTTTTTATGGACGAACAATATTTAAATGAATTAACCGAATATCTTAAAAGTTTACATCATGTGCATGCGGGAAGCCTGCCCTCTCTGGATCTTTACATGGATCAGGTAACCGGATTTATGGAGGAACATCTGGCCTCCATGAAGCGTCATCCGGAGGACAAAGCGCTTACCAAGACCATGATTAATAATTATGCCAAAAATAAGATTCTGCCTCCTCCTGTTGGAAAGCGCTACAACAAGAATCACATGCTGATTCTGCTTTTAATCTACTATTATAAGAGTATGTTGAGTCTTTCCGACATCCGTACCGTGGTGGATCCCTTAGCGGAAAATTATTTTTCTTTTCACAGTAAACCCAGACTCACGGATATTTACGAAGAAATCTTCTCCTTTGCCAATGGAGAAATGCAAAGCTTAGTGGAGGATTTAGGGAAAAAGTTTCAAACCGCCAACAGCTCCTTTTCGGAACAGGACCCCGCCTTTGCCAACTTGGAGGAATCGGAGCGGGAACAGCTCCAAAGCTTTTCCTTCCTAAGTCTCCTGGCCTTTGATGTCTACCTTAAAAAGCAACTTATGGAAAAAATAGTAGACCGCATGGAGGAGAGCCAAAAGAAAAGGAAGAGGAAAAAGAAATAAAAGATACAAGCCTATATAAGCGCTTTGCTACTCTACAGCATGGAGACGGGGCACGCTCCCGCTAGCCTCGCCACGTAGCGGTTCTAAGCTTTTCAAAAACAAAAGCTAAGAACCGACGGGCTCAGACTACCCCGAACTCCATGACATAGAGAGCAAAGCTATTTTTATGGCCTTCTTGTATTTTTTATTTTCTTTTCCCTCTTTTATTTTTCCTCTTCCTTTTTGGCTATCCTCTCAAAGGCTACCGCGTAGCCGTCTTCTCCATAATGTAGAGAGCGGTTGACTCTGGAAATGGTTGCAGTGGAGGCTCCGGTGGCCTTCGCTATATCGATATAGGTTTTGCCTTCCTGCAAGAGCTTGGCCACTTCATAGCGCTGGGCCATGGCCAAAAGCTCATTGATGGTACAGAGGTCCTCGAAAAAACGGAAATACTCTTCCGTGGTTTCCAGCTGCTGCATTCCCTCAAATAAATGTCGTACCTCTTCGGTGTCTAGTTTCCGGTTCATTTTCTTCCTCTCCAAATGCTTCTTTATTCCCAGGTTACAGGGGTAGGTCTTCTGGTATCAAAGACCTTCTTCACGTCAATCAAGTCGGAAAGTCTATCCGCCGCGCCGCTGTAGGATTCATACAGGCGATAACCGTCCAGATTTCTTCTTCCCTGCCGGACAAAATCATCTCCGTACTGCATCCAAACCTTTGCGGAATCTACGTTACAGAAGTAATGGAAGCCTGCCGCCTCCAGCAAATCATATTTTCCGTCTTCTTTTCCCTTCTGATAGGGATGCCAGTCCCCAATATCATCTCCAAAGGGGTAAAGCAGAATCTCACAGGGATCCGGCAGAAGAGGCTCCACGTTTCTCTCCCAACGATCCGTATCCTTGGAAATGGAAGCCAAATCTCTGGTGCCGAAATTGATATGTCCCCAGGAGTGGGAGGCAAATTCATAGCCGTCTTCCTTCATGGCCTTGGTAATCTTCTTAACGGTTTCCTTATCTTCTTCGATATTGGGGTTTGCCCTGTTCTTCGGGTCTAATGCCGGAGAATTGGGATCAAAGGTTTCATCGGTTCTATAGCCCAGGACCCCGTTATAGCCGGTAAAAGCAATCACCGCCTTATGGCCATGGTAGGCAAAATCCGGATGCTCCTCTACGAACTTATCCAAAATCGGCACCAAGTCATAGTCCCCAATGGTAACATTTCCGTCCTTATCGGTATACTGGTTTTTAGGCTTTCCGTTTTCATCCAAAACCATCTTATCTGCAAAGCCATGACCTTCCATGTAAACGTAGTAGTTCACATCGTCCTGGGACATCACAAAGGGCTTCTTGCCCTCCGGAAGCATAATCTGCTTCTTCACCATTTTCTTCGTTCCGTCCGGCTGTTCCTGCATTTCCGCTAGATCATGCATATGTACCATCACGTAGCCCCGGTCGTACATTTCCTTGATGATTTCCTCAAACTCCGGAATGGTGGTCATTACGGAATTGAACTGCTTTCCCTGATGGGTGTCCGTCAAGGCTCTAGTCGGGTCCACAATCAGGATATGGAAGAAAATGTGGGTGATATCATCCATATTGGCGGGAACCAGCTTGCCCTTCTCCTCTTCATACTGAGAAATCTTCGAGGAAATCTCCGTATCGGAAGACAGGTTCAAGGCATTTAAGGTGGCGATGGCGCTGTCATAGTCATACTGCTTCGCCTGAAGCTCCGCCGTCTTCAAAGCCTCATCCTTTTCCGAAAGAGCCGGCTCTTCACTTGCCTCTACTACATCGCCCTTTTCTTCCGTTTCCCCTTCTCCCAGCTTTACCACCGGGCGATTCTTGGCAATCGTACTTTCAGAGACCTTTTTCCCAAAGGAAATGCCTCCCTGCTGTTGCACATAGGGCAGGGCATAACGTACCCCGATAAAAGCCAGGAACAACAAAAGAAGCAGAAGAAAAAAGAGCAGGATATGCAGGCGCTTCTCCTTCTTTCGTTTTTCTCTCCGCTTCTCCATCCGAATGCGGTGTTCCATCATTTTCTGCTGGTAATACTCGTCATCAAATTCTTCTCTGTTCATCCGACACCTCTCTCTGTCTCCCTCTTATTGTACAAAATATTGCCTTGAACGCAAGGGGGAAATGGAGGGGACTTCAGGAAGTACAGAAGGAAGCAAGGTCGATTTTATAATTCTAAGATTCCGGCTTTCCTTGCAAAATCAGTCCATAATGTTCCATCGCAAAAGTCTGCTGTCTGGAAAACCATGGTTCAAAAAATGGATCCTCCTTCTCGAAATTATGATATCTTTCCAAAATCATACTATTTAGCTGTCTAAAAATCTCTTCCATATCCAGAGTAAAACTAGCCTCTCCTCTATGTTCTTTATAAAGCTCATAGAAGAGAATCCTCAATAAATTACTAAACATTTTCATATGTCCTGATACTTCTATTAGCTCATAAATTCCGGCCTGATATCCTTCAATCACCCTTGTATCTTCCGTTTCTGCATAATACTGGTGAATAGCATCAATAACTGCCTGATTATTGTGGCCTTCTTCCGGACTGATTCCGACAAAAAAATCTCCTAAGCCGGTTAAAATAATTACATAAGCTATCTCTTTTCCGGAGCAATATTCTCTGTGAATTAATTTCACACCGAATTTTGCTTCGCGTACCAGTCTATCGTATCTTGTTGAACTCATAGATCATCACCTTAATTCAATTATTTTATGACTGACCCCAACAAAAGAAGGACTCCCGGATTATCCCTCTCCGTTTAACTTATGCAGGAAAGGAGATACTCCTTTATACAGTAGAAGGCAAAGAACTACATCAATCATGCCTTTCACAAAGGTAAAGGGCACATTAAAGATAAGCAAAGCCTTTTCAATGCTGCCGATGGAGGGAAGAATCAACTCATAAGCAGAAAGCACTACCTCTTTAGGCATAAAGTTGTAGTAGAAGGGATAAACCACCAAAAGGTTGGAGGGGTAGGAAATAGCCGCCATAACCACTGCACCAACAACAGAGGCCATGATTGCACCCTTCTTCGTCTTATTTCTCTGATAAATAAATCCTGCGGTACCTGCAAAGCTTGCCCCAAGGATAAAGTTGGAAAGTTCTCCTACGCCGAAGGAACCGGAGCTAAAGCTGTGAAGAATATTTTTGATAAGCTCCACCAAAATTCCGGAAACAGGCCCCAAGGCAAAGGCTGCAATTAAGGCAGGAAAATCCG